>NZ_JAQXUZ010000003.1:0-15021 GCF_029224645.1 Mogibacterium kristiansenii | reverse complement strand
AAGGTCGCGCTCGCCTGCCTGCAAAGTCAATGAATTCGTTTTCCGTGCGCGAACCCCGGTCCGGAAAAAGAGGAAAAGACGACCCCGGAGGCGGTAAAGTTCGCGCTCGCCTGCCTGCAAAGTCAATGAATTCGTTTTCCGTGCGCGAACCCCGGTCCGGAAAAAGAGGAAAAGACGACCCCGGAGGCGGTAAAGTTCGCGCTCGCTTGCCCGCAAAGTCAATGAATTCGGTTTCCGAGCGCGAACCCCGGGCCGGAAGAAGAGGAAAAGACGACCCCGGCGTCGGCAAGGTTCGCGCTCGCCTGCCCGCAAAGCCAATGAATTCGGTTTCCGAGCGCGAACCCCGGTCCGGAAGAAAAGAGAAAAGTGAATAATCTTTTTATAAGAAAAACTTATTTGAAAGCTCGTGCCTTCATGGTAGAATAAGACAAGTATGTGCGTAGCTTAGTAAAGAGAAAGGGGTGCAGCAATGAGAAAGCGGAACCTGCTGATATTCACGCTGGTTGTTGTACTGGTGACCGCAATGTCCGCGCCGGTTTTCGCCGGCAGTCAGGGCGACCGGCCGGAACATAAAAGGACTCATACGGATAAGGTCTATGCGGCAAAAAAAGGCTCCATTTCGGTGGATACCCGCCTTCGGATTCGGGAAGACCGGGCGCATGTTCGGGTCCGGGTGAATCAGGGTGCCGCAAAGAAGACCACGCTGTACACTACGGTGTATCTGCTGAAATCTTCGAAAGGTCACTGGACCACCGTGGCCAGGTGGACCGGACGCGCCAATGGGAGAACCTTGAACCTGACCCGCAAGCGGAAGATTGTAAAGGGGCGGTATATGGTAAAAAGTGTTTCCACCGTCCGAAGCGGCCGGGGCAGTGATACCTTGGTGGATTACAGCAAGGAGCGTTCCTGCAGGAAAAGATAAAAAACAATTGAAAACCCCCGGCAGAGGGAAAAGCGTAATCGCTGACCCTGCCGAGGGTTCGTGTTTTATTGGAAATATAGATTAGTCATCCGTCATGCGGTCGATGGAGTTCTCCGCATCCAGCATTCCGCCGGACAGGATGTTCAGAGCGGCCTCGTTCTTGTCGTCGTCCATGTCTTCCACAACCCATACGCCGTTCTCCTTCGTCAGATGGAAGGTAGCGGTTTTCTTGTATTCCTTTTTCTTCAGTGCGGAAATTTGCCGGTGCAGCTTTTCGCTCATCACCTTGCTGACCTGCTCGTCGGAAGCGTTGGAGTTGTACAGATCCATGGCTCCGGCAAAGAAATCTTTGAAACCGGCCACGAATGCGTCGCCCATCTTGTAGGTGGTGATATCTACTTTTACCGTGGCCTCATCGCCGTTAATCTCTTCCTCACCGATTTTGTATTCGAAATCGATCAGTCTTGGGTAGAAGTCGTCGGTGAGCACCTTGTTCATTGCGGTGTCCATGCCTTCTTCGTCATCGTCGTCGTCCCAAGCTTCGGCGCCCAGATCAAAGGTACTCTCTTCGTATACCTTCTTGATAGCATCCTGATCCTCATCCTGAATTCCTTTGAGGAACTGATCCACCGTCTTCGATGGAGTCACCTCCGGTTTGGATGAGGAAGAACCGCAGGCACACAGCAATACCAGTGTGCTCAGCAAAATCACAGATATTAATCTCTTCTTCATTTAATACTCCTTTCGTTATTAGAAACGGGATCCCGTTCATGTTCAACTTGAATTGATATAACCTTACACTATTGCCGGGAGGATATCAAGAAAGGCGTGTGAAATTTAAGAAAAGCTTTCGGAAATCTTAAGAAAGTGACAAAAAACGAAACCGGCATTTGCATGCCGGCCTCGCCAAAGAAAGGAAAATATATATATATCCATGGGAGTTGCCGCCTGTGCACCCCCGGATGGAAGGCTAGAATGTGGAGAAGAAATCCTCGATGGAATCTTCCCAGCTGTCATCCTGATCCGGAACACTGCCGTGGTGGCTTCCGGAGGAGTCCTGAGACTGCCCGCTGCTTCCGGAACGGGAATCCGATGAGGAATCGCTGCTTCCGGAATTGCCGGACGAATCGGAACTGCTTTTGGTTCCGCTCTTGATGATATTTTTAATGATGGAATCCACCTCATCAATCGGAATGGCGAACCCGATGTTGTCGATGGACGCCTCTGAGGAAGAACTGCCGGAGGAGTATTTGGCATTGGTGATGCCAATGACCTCTCCGTACAGGTTGAACAGCGGGCCGCCGGAATTGCCGGAGTTGATGGCCGCGTCAGTCTGAATCAGCTTCATGGTGTTGTTCTGAGAAAAAGTCACTTCCCGGTTCAGGGCGCTGATGGCGCCGGAGGTCAGGGAGAAAGTGAGTTCGCCCAGCGGATTTCCGATGGTCACCACTTCGTCCCCCACGTTTGCGCTGGAGGACTTGCCCAGTGTCACGGCCCGGAGCCCGGTGGCGTTGATTTTCAGCACTGCCACGTCGTAACTCTCGTTGTAGCCCCGCACCGTCGCCTCGTAGCTTTTGCCGTTGTTGGTGGAAACCGTGATGGAATCCGCCCCCTCGATTACGTGGTAGTTGGTGACGATATATCCATTGGATGAAACGATGAAGCCGGAACCGGAAGCCGCGGACTCCGTGGAGTAACCGAACATGTTCCGGGTGGTGGATTTGGTGGAGATTCCCACCGTCGCATCCACGTTCTTGGCGTAGACCTGCGCCGCCGTCATCTTTTTGCCGGTATTCACGCTTTTCACGCTCACCGTCCGGTCTCCGCCGTTCCCTTCCAGCAGGGTAGCAGCACCGGTGCGCTCGGCAATCATGGCACCCCCAAAGCCGGAGGCACCGCCGATGAGTGCGCAACTCAGCACCGCGGCGATGGTCCGTTTCCTAAAAGAATGTTCTTTCGGCCGCTTCTGCCGAGGCGGTCGGCTGTTTTTATGGTCATCCCGATTCTCGTCATTCGGATTGATCAGAATGAAGTCGGTGTTGGATTCGTTGAAATTATTATTCATGGGGAATCCTCCTTCATTATCGTGTTGCATTTGATAGTACCAATATACTGAAAAAAACTTAAAGTGAACTTAAAGGAATATAAAAACTTTGAAAAGGAAATTGCAGGTTCAATCATATTTTCATCATAAAAACCGCCTCATGTATGCTATAATAATACGGTCATTTTATAGGAAGTCACTTGTAGGATAGAAAGGCAGTGGATGTTGAGAGGATTTATCGGAGCAATGAAAGCGGGAAGAATTGCTGTTGCTGTGGTCGTAGTGATGATCACGGTCTTTTCGACTCTTCCGACGTATGCTCTCCCAACGAAGGATACCGTGCGCCAGCCGGGCAAGGTGTCGTCTAACCGCGCTTTCTATGGAATTGATGTTTCCGTATGGCAGGGAAACATCGATTGGCAGAAGGTGAAGCATGCCGGAGCGGATTATGCATTTGTCCGTGCCGGAGCCACCGGACAGAATTCCTTTGAAATGATTAAGGATCGCACCTATGAAAAGAATATGGACGAGGCGGCAAAGGCCGGAGTGGCCCGGGGCGTGTATTGGTACTCCCAGGCTACCACCACGGAAGAAGCGGTAATCGAGGCAAAGGAAGTGTGCAAGTATGCCGAGGGCAGAAAGCTGGAGCTTCCGATTGTAATGGATATGGAGTTCTCCAACGGCAGATTGGATGCGGCGTATGCAGGCTGGGTTTCGGAAGGCGGATCCGCCAATGCCCGGAAGCAGCTGACCCTGATTGCTGACGCGTTCCTCAACTACTGCAGGGATCACGGATATACCACCTGCCTGTACGTGTCGCAAAGCTTGACGTCTAAGACGTCCGGTGTGGATGTGGCGAAGCTGGTGAAGGACGGCCACGAGCTGTGGATTGCGCAGTACAATATTAACAACACTTCCTCGGAAGATTATACCTACTGGCAGTACAGCAGCATCGACCGCATCTCCGGAATTCGGGGCAGAGTGGACTCCAACTATATGTACATTCCGAAAAATAAAAACACCAACGGCAACAAGAAGATGGAAGCCACCATGGATTACGAGCAGCTGGCGTATACCGGTAATCCGGTGGAGCCGGAGGTAACCGTTCAGGATGGCGTAACGAAGCTCACGGAGAATCAGGACTACACTCTGGTGTACGCAAAGAACATCCGCAAGGGCACAGGCTATGTCATCGTAAAGGGCAAGGGCAAGTACCGCGGATATACGGAATGCGTTCCGTTCCGGATTGGCAGCAAGACCATCGAGAAAGAAGAGAGAGCCAATGAGGTAACGGATGTGGTTACTTCGGAGGTTAACGGAAAGACCCAAGTAAAGTTCACCGCAGCGGAGAGCAACGTAGGTAACTACCGAGTATTCTACAGAAATTCCAACAGTGAGGAATGGCAGCACGTGGACACCAACCGGACGGAAGTGTTCCTGGACGGCGAACAGCGTCAGGTGAAGGTCGCTACGGTGAAAGAAAACAAGGTCATTGCGACGGCGACCCCGAAGAACAACAAGAAGACCGATATTATCGATAAGGCCGTTCAGAACGACACCGAACTTTCCGGTGTAAGCAAAGAGAAGACGAACAAGGTGCGACTGATTGATAAGGAGGTAAGCAACGATGTCACAACAAGTTCCGGAAAGAACTAGCCTTCGTGACCACCTTTCATCCGCACACGAGAAATGGCGAGAACATTCCCGTTTTCGCCGACTTTCCAAGAAGAAGAAAATTATAGTAGGAATGCTGGTGTTTCTGGTATTCCTTCTATTTCTTTTGAGCGCAACGCTGAACCGCTATAACGGATACAATATTCTGTTGTTGGATCGGTATGTATCCTTCGATATGCCGGAGGAAGATACCTTGACGGCGAAGGAATGGAAAAAATTGGTGAAATCCGCAGAGGTAAGCAAGTATCCGGAAGCGCAGCTGAAGCGAGAAGAGAAGTACATCACCAGTCAGTACCACAAGCGGATTAAGGAATACGGATTGACGTATAAGGAATACCTGAAGGAGTCGGATTTGACGGAATCGGAATTCCAAGCGCAGGTGGAGAAGCTGGCAAAGGAGAATGTGAAGGAGAAACTGATTCTCCATTCCATTTCCAGAGAAAAGAAGATTTACGTTTCTTCCGAGGAGATGAAGGCGGCAAAGCAGCAGATGATGAAAGACCGAGGAGCAACCAGTGAGGCGGATTACAAGAAAATTGCCGGCGAGACTCTGGACGAGCACGCAGAGGAGATTGACTTGGAATCGAAACTCCTGTACGGAAAGATTGTAAAAAATTAACAGGGAGACGGAGAGGTATGAATCATTCCTCATTCACCGGAAATACACATTTAGACGAACAGCAGCGAGCGGCCGCAGCGGATTGCAGCGGAAGCTCGCTGCTTCTTGCTGTGCCCGGAAGTGGGAAAACCACCACGCTTCTGGCCCGCCTGGAGAATCTGCTTCGTTCCGGAGTGCCGGACACCTCCGTGCTGGTAATTACTTTTACCAACAATGCGGCGGAGGAAATGAAGCAGCGGTTCCGGCGGCAGTACGGAAATAATCGGGTGGATTTTATGACCATCAACAGCTTCTGCTACCGCGTAGTTTGCTTTTATGCGGAAAAAACGGGACGGCAGAAACCGGAAGACTTGACGGACACCGGGCTGCTTTTGCGCCGGATTCTCGTGAGCGTGGCGGGAGATTCTTTTCCCGGGGAGAGCGACATTCGGGAGTTCGCGCAGAAGATTACCTATATCAAGAATATGCGGCTTTCGGAGGGGGAGATTGAGAAGCTTCGAATCGGAGATTACCCGGCAAAGCCCCTGTACGACGCTTACGTCCGGAGCATGAAGGCGCAGAACGCCATGGACTACGACGATCAGCTGGTGTATGCCTGCAAATTCCTGGAGAAGGTGCCGGGGGTGCGGAACCATTACCGGCGGAAATATCCCTATGTGATGGTGGACGAGGCGCAGGATACCTCATGGCTACAGCATCGGATTCTGCAGATTCTCACGCAGGACGGGGGAAATCTGTTCATGGTGGGGGATGAAGATCAGAGCATCTACGGTTTTCGGGCGGCGTACCCGGAGGCCCTGCTGGATTTTCAGCGCCATTATCCCGGGGGTAAAGTGTATCGGCTGGAGACCAACTACCGGTCCGGAAAGGACATCGTGGCTCTGGCGGACCGTTTTATCCGGCGCAACCGAAAGCGATACGATAAAAACATGAAGCCCGCGGCGGAGTCTTCCGGCCGAGTTCGGGTGGAACCGGTGGCGCGGCGGTCCGATCAGTATCGGCAGATTGCCGACTGGATTCGAGAGGATCCGGAGCGGGAAACGGCGGTGCTCTACCGGAACAACGACAGCGCCATCCCTCTGATGTATCACCTGAGAAATGCCGGGATTTCATTTCGAAATCGGGGGCTGGACACCCTGTTCTTTAGCAGCCGGGTGGTGCGGGATGTGAAGGATATCCTGGGATTCGTCATGCATCCGGCGGACAGCGAGCTGTTCTGGCGAATTTACTATAAGCTGAATTACCGGATTCCGAAAAACGCAGTGGGAGATGCGGTGCGGCGAATGGACTTTCGGCGAAAGGATCCCATCCTGGCGGTGCTGACGGAATCACCGCTTCTGGGACGGCAGAAGAAGGAAGACCTTCAGATTCTTCGGGATAACTTGCGGGATATGCGCCTTCGGAATAACGCGAAAGAGGCGCTGGAAATGATTCGCACCGGCATTCGGTACCGGAACGAGAAGAGCGAAAAGCTTTTCGTGCTGGAAGCGCTTGCGGAACCCGCGGATACCATTGCGGATTTCCTGCAGAAGCTGTGGGAAATGGAGCAGATGATTTCCGCCGGCACCGGGAATTTGGAGTCAGCGGATGCCAAAGTGATTCTCAGCACGATTCACGGCAGCAAGGGAATGGAGTACGACCGGGTAATCCTGGTGGACGCCGTGAGGGATGTGCTTCCTTCCTCGGAAAACGACCGGGAGGAGGAACGGCGCATCTTCTACGTGGCAATCACCCGTGCCCGGGAGGAACTGATTCTTCCGGATTACGGAGACTGTTCCTCCCCGTTCCTGCGGGAATGCTTCGGCAAACTGCCGGACCGCAGCGGTAATCAAAAGGATGTGCGCCGGATGGATTCCAAAGAATTCCGGGAGAAGGCAGCGGAATTCGTCCCGGGAGCGGAGGTCCGGAGCCGGAATTTCGGCGTGGGTGTCATCCGCTCCAACGAAGGAGATTTCCTGGAGGTGTACTTCCCGAAGGACGGGAAGACCCGCAAATTCGTGAAGAGCATCTGCATTGAGAAGGGTTCTCTACGCCTTCTTCCTCGCCAGTCCGTTCTCCAGCGCAGCCGGCAGGAAAATGCTCAGCAGGATTAATCCGCAGCCGATGATTCCCAGGAAGGTGAACCGCTCACCCAGGAAAATCACGCCCAGAATAACCGCCGCCAGCGGATTGGTCGCCACATACAGGCTGGCTCGCTCCGGCGTGGTGTATTTCTGTCCCACCGGCTGAATCGTGAAACCGATGGCACCGCACACCAGTGCCAGGTACAGAATCGCACCCCATTCCGGCGCAGAGGTCGGGATGGTGAAATCCTCGAAGGCGAACGCCGCCAGCAGGCTGAAGAATCCGATGAAGAACAGATGGAAAACTCCGATGTTCAGCGGGTTGTCGTCCACTGTAACGATATCCATGACCACAACGGTAATCGCGTAGCTTACCGCACCGCCGAAGACCAACAGTTCTCCCGGCGTAAATGCCAGCTTGCTGCCCTTCAGGGTCATGAGCGCGATGCCTGCGAGAGCGATCAGCGCACACAGGATATCCATGCGTTTCGGCAGCCGGCGATATACGATGGCCGCCAGCAGCGGCACGATGACCACCGACGTATTTTCAATAAAAGCAGTTGTGGAGGACGGCGTCGTCCGAAGTCCCAAGAGTTCAAACGCCATGCAGCAGAAATAGAAGAAACCCACAATTGCGCTGTGCAATACTTCCTTTTTGGTAACACTGCAAATCTGCTTATGAAAGATTAGTGCTACCACTGCAAATGAAATCAGGAAACGGATGCCGCACAGCGTGAACGGCCCAATGGTTTGCATGGCCAGTTTGCTGAACAGCAGCGACGTTCCCCGTAAAGTGAGTCCAAGCGCAATCAGCGCTTCTGCTTTTCGTTGAGTCATCTCAATACCCCCTGTAAATCCTCCGACAAAAACATTTTCTCTTAATCATAGATGTTCCGTCCATCCCCTTATGAACTGTAACATCGGGTAAATTATACCACCGCGGGGGAATCGAGGGCAATATTTTGCGCAATGAATTATTCCCAAGAAACCACCAGAATTCCGCCGCACACCAATACCAATGCGATTAGGACGGAGCCGTTCAGCACGCCGTGTTCCGACAGGATGACAGAAGAGAGCAGCACGCCGGCCACCGGTGTGACGAAGTTGAACACCGTCACATGGCTCACCGGGTGGTATTTCAGCAGAACACCCCACAGGGTGTAGGCAGCGGAGGAGATGAAGGCCATGTACAGAAGCAGTAGCAAGGATGTTGGGGTTCCCACCGTCATTCGGCCGCCGAAGAGGAAGGCCACGATGGCCATGGTCAGTCCGCCGGTGAAAAACTGCCAGCCGGAAAGCAGTACCGGGTTGTGGTCCCGGGAGAAGATTTTAATCAAAATCGACGCCGTGGAGGAGGCGAACACGGAAAGGAGGATGAACCCTTCCCCGTTCCAGGTGAAGCCGAAATTCACCGTCTGACCGACGGTCTCCACCAGAAGCACTCCGGAAAACCCCAAGAAGCAGCCGATGAATTTTTTTAGCGTCATTTTCTCCAGCCGGAACATGTACACCGCCAGCAGAATCGCCACGAAGGCGCCGGTCCCGTTGATGATGGAGGAGCGCACCGCCGAGGCGCGGGCCAGGCCCATATAAAAGAAGATATATTGCAGGATTGTCTGGAACAGGGCCAGTACAGCGATGGGCTTCCAATCGGATTTCTCCGGTAAAAGCAGTTCCTTCTGCAGCAGACTGCCCGCCAGAATCACCAGGATTCCCGCCAGCGCGAAACGGCAGCCGGCGAAAAACAGCTGTCCGGGAACGTTGCCGGAAACGATGGAGAACAGGCGATAGCCGACCTTGATGCACGGGTAGGCGCTGCCCCACAGGGTGCAGCAGAAAATGGCTGTGATGATCAGCGTGGATGTTTTGGACCAGAATTGTTTCATGAGATTCTTCCTTCTATATTATATGCGTTTTTTGTAATCTTTCGGACACGATGAACATTATACATCAAAGACAGTGACTTCGGTAGTGGCGGAGTGCATTCGCAAAATATGACTTTACAAGGTCTCCGGTTCGGAATATAATAAAAAGACTGCTTTGCGAAACGGGCGGCATAGGACGAATTAAGGAGAGTAAAATGAGTAACACGATTAAAGAGAAAGTTCCGGGCTTTGCGGTCTGCTTCCTGCTGGCGCTGCCGGCATGGTTCATCGGGAAACAGTTTCCGGTGGTGGGAAGCGCGGTAATCGCAATCCTGCTGGGCATGATCATCGCCCTGTTTTGGAAGGATCAGGGAAAAGCGAAGAAGGGAATTAAATTCACATCCAAGTACATCCTGCAGACGGCGGTAGTGCTGCTGGGCTTCGGCATGGACCTGGGCGTGGTTCTCCGCACCGGCGGACAGTCCCTTCCGATTATCATCAGCACCATCGCCATCTCACTGATTCTGGCGTGGGTGCTCCACAAAGCAATGCACATTCCGGGAAACATTTCCACTCTGGTGGGCGTGGGTTCCTCCATCTGCGGCGGATCGGCCATCGCCGCCACCGCACCGGTTATCGATGCTGACGACAAGGAGGTCGCTCAGGCGATTTCCGTCATCTTCTTTTTCAACGTGATGGCCGCCATCTTCTTCCCGATGCTGGGCGCCGCCATCGGTTTCGATACCCACAGCGGCGAAGCTTTCGGTATTTTCGCGGGAACGGCTATCAACGACACCTCCTCGGTGACCGCGGCCGCCGCGACCTGGGACAGCATGTGGAACCTGGGCGCCGAAACTCTGAACAAAGCCGTAACGGTGAAACTCACCCGGACGCTGGCGATTATCCCGATTACTTTGGGTCTGGCCATCCACCGCGCCCGCAAATCTTCCGGCTCCGGTAAAAACAATTTCAGCCTGAAGCGGGCATTTCCGATGTTCCTTCTGTATTTCGTAATCGCTTCGGTAATCACAACCCTTGCGGGTATGGCGGGTGTCTCTGCGGAAGTCTTTGCCCCGCTGAAGGAACTGAGCAAATTCTTCATCACCATGGCCATGGCCGCCATCGGTCTGAACAGCAACCTGGTGGAACTGGTAAAATCCGGTGGAAAGCCAATCGCTCTGGGCGCCGTGTGCTGGGCCGGCATCACCGCCGTGAGCCTGCTGATGCAGCACGTGATGGGCATTTGGTAAGGTGAAGTGAAAACCATAAGTGAAAAGCGCAAACGCAAATCGAAGCGGACGTCTCCGGATGTCCCGCTTCTTTTTTTTGCGAGAAAATTAAACTGCGAATCGAATGACAGAAACGGTACAGAAGAGTTAGAATTGATTTGGAAGCCTTTCGGCGGAACGAATTCCGTCGAAACAGAAAGAAAGGAAATGGATGGAAGGAGGAATTTATGAAATCCAAAAGAAAATGGTTGGCAGGCATTCTGTCCGTCGTGATGACGATGACATTCATGCCGACGTATGCGTTTGCCGGTGAGGCAACGGAAGGCGGCGCCGACGCCGACGCAGTTTGGACGGTGAAAAGGGACTACGGGAAAGGCGAGGTTGTAGGAAATTATAATGACATTAGAGAAGCAATTGAACAAGCAACTGATGAGTGCAAGATTATACTAAATCGAGATGCATCCGGAAAAGGTTTGTATTTGGAAGCTGTAGAGGATGGGGACAGTTGGTATAAAAACTTTGATTTTAATGGCCACACCTATACAGTAACAGGCGGTGCAAAAAGGGAGACCGGAGAAACGGAATCGTATGCAATTGGCAATTATTCAAGGGGTACGTTCTCTTTCGATAATGGTACATTGAAAATTGAGAACTGTTCTGGCGGAATTAGATCCGCGGACATTAAAATGAAGAATTTCAATGTGGATGCATCGAATTCAAAAGACTGCAAAAATGCAGTATATGCTGAAGGGCATTGTAGTATTGACGGAAACAGTAGTGTGAAGGTTCAGCCGGGCAACGATGCATTAAATTATTATAAATTCTCGGGCAATAATAACGTAATCAATACAAAAGGAACAATTCAAGGGGATATCAATTTCTTTGGAGAAAGCGGATATGACGAAATCGCGAGGGTTTTGATTAGAAACGGAAGATTTGATGGGAAAATCAAAAATGCACAGAGTGTTATCTCTGATGAAGAAGGAAATGAGGATCGGTTTACCCACTTGAAGCTGTACGGCGGATCGTTCAGCGAACAGCCGGATGAAGCGTATATTGCAAAAGGCTATGCGGTAAAAGCAACCGATGACGGAAGATATGTCGTAGACGCGGCGGATCCGCTCTTGCAGAAAATTAAGGAATTAAGAGAAGAGGTTGCTGAAGCAGACGACAGTATGGATGCAGATATTAATGTGACGAACAAGAAAATGTACGATATCAGAGAAAGTCTGGATGCTGCAGAGGAGAGCTTAAACGATGGAGTTTATGAGGACGGTGTTGAGAAGGCAACGCTAAGAGCAGAAAAGTCCATTCAAGAAGCCAAAGCGCAGATTGAGGACGTGACGCTATTTATTACACAGAAGGGAAAAGAATACAGTGAAAAAGGTCAGATATTGAAAGATAAATGTGCAGACCTGAGAAAAGAATTGAAAGAAGTCGATCGGAGTCAGTATGACTTTGGAGATTTTGATGTTGATGAAGGTTTGGATAGCATAGAAGAATCCGCGCAAAAGATGTTGACGATATTCAGCAGTGCGGATGAAAAGGATTATAACGGCTTTGACGAATTGTATTTGGTAGAACTGAATAAACTGAATAAGAGACTGACATCGGTGGAAGTGAAGCTGGACAAGATAAAGAAGTTGCCGAATAAGGTCAACAAAGAAAACAGTGCAGCTTTGGAAGAAGCGAGAAAAGAGCTGGAAGAAACAAAGAAGGCATTGGCAGAGACAGAAAAGAAGCAAGAAGAGCTGAATAAAAAACTGGATGTATTAGCTGCAGAGCTGCAGAAAACGCAGGAGCAGCTGAAGAAGGCAGAGGAAGAGCTGAAAAAGCAGAACAACGCACCAACTCCGTCTTCAACGGTAACTCCGGTAAAGAAACCGGGGCAGGTGAAAGGCCTCAAGCTGAAAGCCGGTAAAAAGAAAGTGACTGTTACCTATAAGAAGGTAAGCGGTGCTACTTCCTACAAAGTGACTTACAGCACCAGCAAGAAATTCAAGAAGGCAAAGACCGTGACCGTGACATCCGGAAAGACGGTGAAGAAGACCATCAGCAAACTGAAATCCAAGAAAACATACTACGTTAAAGTATGCGCCGTTAAGAAAGTGAAGGGTAAGAACTTCACCGGTAAATGGTCCGGCGTGAAGAGCGTAAAGGTGAAATAATAACAGGAGAAAAATGAAGGAGGATAGTATGAAATCCGGAAAGAAATGGTTGGCAGGCATTCTGTCTATCGTCATGACGATGGCATTTATGCCGATGTATGCATTTGCCGGCGAAGCATCATCGGGCAGTGCAGACACTGATGCTGTGTGGACGGTAGAAGATTCCGAGGGATTCATTCTAGGAAACTACAATGAACTGCAGGATGCGATGGAGTCTGGTAGAGAATATGATTCAACAATCATATTGAATCGGGACGCGTCCGGTAAAGGGGCAGCATTGGCGTTGTCGTACGGCGATAGCCCATATTTTAATTTTGACTTTAACGGCAACACATATACGGTAACAGATGGCGCAACATATGGAGCTGAATCTGAACGAGCAGCCATTTGCCTTCAAGGAGATGAAGGTCATGTCACTTTTAAAAATGGCACGTTGAAGATTCAGAACTGTGAGGTCGGAATTCACATCGAGGGAGCTTGCACCGGTGATGCGAAGATAACGAATTTCAATATCGATGCATCGGGCAGCAGTGACTGTGCAAATGCGGTGATTGCAGAACAGATAGCGATTAACGGAAACAGCAGTGTGAAGGTTCAACCGGGAAACAACGCAATCCAATTCTGGAGTGACTCAACAATTGACACAGCGGGAACAATACAGGGTAAAATTGTCAATAAAGACGAGGAGAATTACTATAGCCTCAGAATTTACAATGGATTGTTTACTGAAAAACCAAAAGATGAATGTATTGCAAACGGATACGCCATAAAAACAGAAAACGATGGTACTTTTTCTGTAATCCCGACGGAAGAGTGGGCACCGATGATTGCAAAAATCAAAGCACTTCAGAAAGAGGTAACTGAAGCGGAGCACGCCATGGAATCCGATCAAAAGGAAATGGACGACAATATGAAGCAGCTGGAAACGAGCGTCGGGGCTGCTGAAAAGGCTTTGAATGATGACATCTTTGAAGAAGATGTTGACATCAATAAGGCCATTTCCGATGCAGAGAAGTCCATTCAGGAATCAAAGGTGCAGGTAAAGAATATTCAGGCGCTCCTGGAACAGAAGGGAACAGAGTACAGCGAAAAAGGCAAAGAACTCTACTCCAAGTGTGAAGAACTGATTGAAGAATTAAATGAATCGGAATATGACTCTGGAAATTACAATATCTATGAGCTTGAGAGTGTGGCAGAGAATATGCAGACCGTCTTCAGCAGTGATAAATATGAAGAAGAAGAATACAATCCGTACTTAATTGAATTAGAAGAACTGAACACGAATCTGAACAAAGCGGAAGTTAAGCTTGGAAAAGCGAAAGAACTCTCAAATAATGTAAACAAGGAGTTGGAAGACACCTTAAATGCTGCAAATAAGGAGTTGGATGCAGCAAAGGACTCTCTGAATAAGGCGAACAAGGAACTGGAAGAGCTGAACAAGAAGGTAGACACACTTCAGAACTCTCTGAAAGAAACACAGGATAAGCTGAAGAAGACAGAGGAACAGCTGAAGAACCAGAACAATAAACCAACCCCATCCCCAACGGTGGCTCCGGTAAAGAAACCGGGTCAGGTGAAAGGTCTCAAGCTGAAGGCCGGCAAGAAGAAAGTGACCGTTACCTATAAGAAGGTCAGCGGTGCCACTTCCTACAAAGTAACCTACAGCACCAGCAAGAAGTTTAAGAAGGCGAAGACCGTAACCGTGAAATCCGGCAAGACGGTAAAGAAGACCATCAGCAAACTGAAATCCAAGAAGACATACTACGTAAAGGTATGCGCCGTTAAGAAGGTAAAAGGCAAGAGCTACACCGGCAAATGGTCCGCCGTTAAGAAGGTAAAAGTAAAATAACATCATTCATAAGAACACCGAGAATATGTAAATCAAGCGAGATGCCGAGGTATATACTTCGGCATTTTGCGTTCAGTTCTGTGAAATTACTTTTAAATTAACCTTTTTAAAAAAGTTTTAAAAAGTTATTGACAAGTGCCCGTAACGCGCGTATAATTTTATCCTATCGTCACCGAAAAGCGAACGCTTCTCGGAGGCGCAGCGTGCAGGCTCCAAGCCTTTGTGGCATTGGATGCGCTCGTGGGCACTGAAAACTTTTTAAAAAAGTTTGAAAAAGGTGCTTGACAAGAGCCAACTGAAGCGCTATAATGAATAAGCTGTTTCGAATGAGACAGCAAGAACCTTGAAAACTTCATAGTGCAGAACCGGTCAAAGACGGAACACATTTCGATGGAGATTCTGTCTAAGATCAGTATAAGAGACAAACGATGTACAAATGACTTTAAGTCATACACTGTAATCGGATGTCCCTGTACAATTCTAAACACAAACAATAATGATTCGGAAACGAGTCGAGACGCGAACGCGTCATCTTAAATCAGGATTGATTTGAACAGCGAAAGCTGAACAGATACTATTTTATAAAGA
>NZ_JAQXUZ010000002.1:0-88124 GCF_029224645.1 Mogibacterium kristiansenii | reverse complement strand
AAGCAATGGCTTTTCATCTTCAAGGAATAAGTCCAACCGGCTGCCCTCTTTCTTTTGAAAAAGCTTTCGATTGAATTGTTCCAGTTTTTCTCTGATTGCACGATTTAATTCGGCAAGGGAAAAGAACTGCTCATTCCGAAGCGCTGCTGTTATCCAGGCGGAAGAGATATCTAATTCTTGCGCTCGTTTTAAGACCTTTGCTACGGTATTTCTTGAACACGGAACACTCAATGCTATGTTCCGGTTACTAAATCCCAAGCTTGATAATCTTAGGATTTCACGGTATTTGGTCATAATGGTGACCTCCTGTATAATATATTTACACAATAATTGTGCATAATTCTATTATAAAATAAGTGGCTCATTGTGACCGGAATTATGGCTCATAGTAAAACGGAATTGTGGCTTACTCGCACCGGACAGGTGGCTCATTTGGGCACGGATTATTCATAAAGTGTATATGAGGGACTGCGGGCTCTACAGACTTCTTTCATTGATATATGCATACTTTTGTGATTTGTATTGCATTTTTCAGCCTTTTAAATATAATAAAAGTGTGATTTATAACACGAAATTACCAATAAAAGTGTGAAGAGGCGCATCTATGGAACGATTGATTATAAAAAAACTGCTGGACTGGAAGAACTCTCCCTACCGCAAACCTTTAATCTTGAAAGGTGTCCGGCAGGTGGGAAAAACTTGGGTTTTGAAGGAATTCGGCAAGCGGTATTATGAAAATACCGCCTATTTTAACTTTGATGAAAATGAAGAATACAAACAATTCTTCGAGACCACTAAAGATGTTGATCGCATCTTGCAGAACCTAATGCTGGCCAGCGGGCAGAAGCTTGTGCCGGAAAAGACCCTCATCATCTTCGATGAGGTGCAGGACTGCCCTAAGGTTATCAACTCCATGAAGTATTTCTGCGAGAATGCACCGCAGTATCATATTGCTTGCGCGGGTTCATTGCTGGGTATTGCTCTGGCAAAGCCATCTTCTTTCCCGGTGGGAAAGGTTAACTTCATGCAGATTGATCCGATGACCTTTACAGAGTTCTTATTGGCGAACGGGGATGAGAATTTGGTTAAGTATCTGGAAACGGTAGATACCCTTGAACCAATCCCCGATGCATTCTTCAATCCGCTGTATGAGAAATTAAAGATGTACTATGTCACCGGAGGAATGCCGGAATCTGTTAAGATGTGGACAGAAGCGCGAGATGTTGCTGCCATGCAGGAGGCATTGGCCGGTATCATCGGAGCCTATGAACGTGATTTTGCAAAACATCCCAACATCAACGAGTTCCCAAAGATTTCGATGATCTGGAAATCCATTCCCTCTCAGCTGGCAAGGGAGAACAAGAAGTTCATTTACAGGGTTGTCAAAGAAGGAGCCAGGGCCCGTGAATACGAAGACGCTCTGCAGTGGTTGGTAGATGCCCGCTTGGTGCATAAGATTTACCGCAGCTCAGCGCCCGGTCTTCCGGTGTCAGCTTATGATGACTTGTCTGCCTTTAAGATCTACTTGGTAGATGTCGGTCTTCTTCGCCGTCTTGCACAGTTGGCACCGACTGCTTTCGGGGAGGGAAACCGTCTATTCACTGAATTTAAGGGGGCATTGACCGAGAACTTTGTGCTTCAAACCTTAATCACACAGTTTGAGGTAGTTCCTCGGTACTGGAGCCAAAGTAATCCGCCGTATGAAGTGGATTTCCTCATTCAACGGGAAAATGATATTTTCCCTGTTGAGGTCAAATCGGAAGCCAACACATCCAGCAAGAGCCTGAAGAAATTTAAAGAGTTGTTCCCGGACAAAGTAAAACTTCGCATCCGGTTCTCTCTTAATAATCTCAAATTGGATGATGATGTGCTGAACATTCCGCTGTTCATGGCCGACCAGACAGATCGATTGATTGGGTTAGCGTTGGAATAACTGCAATACTTCATTGCCCTCAAAACTCCTTTGAAAAAGCTGCACCTACGCGAAACGCCCCGGGATCCGTCGTCGGACGAACCCTCGGGGCGTTTCGTTATTTTATACCTTATAGAATTCTTTATACCACTCGGCGAACTTTCTCAGTCCGTCTCTCAGGCCGGTGTTCGGCTTGAAGCCGTAGTCCCGTTCCAGCGCACCGGTGTCCGCATAGGTCACCGGAACATCTCCCGGCTGCATCGGCACCAGCTTTTTATGAGCCTCGAAATCATAGTCGGCCGGAAGAACCTCTGCGCGAATCAGTTCCTCCTGAAGGATGGTCACGAAATCCAACAGGTTTTCCGGATTGCTGTTTCCGATGTTGTATACGGCATATGGCGGAATCGGAAGCCCGTCCTCACCGACTGCTTTCTCCGGCGCACCCTTCATCACGCGCTTCACGCCTTCCACGATATCGTCCACGAAAGTGAAGTCCCGCTTGCAGTTTCCGTAGTTGAAAATCTGAATGGTTTCGCCCTTCCGCAGCTTATTGGTAAAACCAAAATACGCCATGTCCGGTCGTCCGGCCGGTCCGTATACGGTGAAGAACCGGAGACCGGTAGACGGAATATTATACAGCTTGCTGTAGGCATGGGCCAGCAGTTCATTGCTCTTCTTTGTAGCCGCGTAGAGGGAAACCGGGTTGTCCACCTTGTCTTCGGTGCTGTACGGCACTTTTTTGTTGGAGCCGTATACCGAAGAAGAGGAGGCGTATACCAGATGTTCCACCGCCGGTTCGGCATGCCGGCAGGCTTCCAGAATATTATAGAAACCAATCAAGTTACTCTGAATGTATGCATCCGGATTGGTGATGGAATATCTTACGCCCGCCTGCGCTGCGAGGTTTACAACGACCGTCGGCTTGTAATCCGCAAAGAGGCAATCGATTACAGCGCGGTCCGCCAGATCTCCCTTGATAAAATGATAGGAACAGCTGCTCTCGGCAGCGGCTTTTTCAATTTCCGAAAGTCGCCACTCCTTGATGCTTACATCGTAATAATCGTTTACGTTATCCAGCCCGATGATGGTGGCTTCCGACTCGGACTTCAGCAGCTCCAGCACCAGGTTCGAACCGATGAAACCGGCGGAACCGGTCACGAGAATTGTTTTTCCGGTAAGATCGATATTCTGCATGTTCGCCCCCCTTAGTCTCTCTGGAAAATATCTCGAGTATATACCTTCTCCACGACATCGTCCAGGCATTCATCGTACCGGTTGGCGATGATGGCGTGGGACTTGTTTTTGAACCGTTTCAGGTTGTTCACCACCTTGCTTCCGTAGAAAGTGGTTCCGTCTTCCAGGGTTGGCTCGTAGATAATCACGTTGGCGCCCTTGGCCTTGATTCGCTTCATAACGCCCTGAATGGAAGACTGCCGGAAGTTATCCGAGTTGCTCTTCATGGTCAGGCGGTACACACCGATGGTGACGTTCTTCTCTGCATCGTGTTCCGCATCGTATTCGCTGTTCGCACCGTATGCACCCGCCATCTCCAGCACCTGGTCCGCGATGAAATCCTTCCGGGTCCGGTTGGATTCCACGATGGCCGTCATCATTTCCTGGGGCACATCCGCGTAGTTGGCCAGCAGCTGCTTGGTGTCCTTTGGCAGGCAGTAGCCGCCGTAGCCGAAGGACGGGTTGTTGTAGTGGTCGCCGATGCGGGGATCGAGGCACACACCCTTGATGATTTCCTGAGTGCTCAGGCCCTTCATCTCCGCGTAGGTGTCCAGTTCGTTGAAGTAGGAAACCCGCAGGGCCAGGTAGGTGTTGGCGAAGAGTTTTACCGCCTCTGCCTCCGTAAAGCCCATGAACAGGGTATCGATGTTCTCCTTAATGGCGCCCTGCTGCAGGAGGGTGGCAAAGGTCCGGGCCTTCTCCTTGCTGTCCTCATCGCAGGAAACGATGATGCGGGAAGGGTACAGATTGTCGTACAGCGCCTTGGATTCTCGCAGGAACTCCGGGCTGAAAATGATGTTTTTGGTGTGGTACTTCTCCCGAACGGAGGCGGTGAATCCCACCGGAATGGTGGACTTGATGATCATCGTGGCATCCGGGTTCACCTTCAGAACCAGCTCGATGACCGCTTCCACGGCGGAGCAGTCGAAGAAATTCTTCTTGCTGTCGTAGTTGGTCGGGGTGGCGATGATGACGTATTCCGCGTTTCGGTACGCCTCCTCTCCGTCCAGGGTAGCGGTGATATCCAGGTCTTTGTGGGCCAGGTAATCCTCGATGTAATCGTCCTGAATGGTGGATTCCCGGCGGTTGATTTTGTCCACCCGTTCCTCCAAAATGTCCACGCAGGTGACCGGATTGTGCTGCGCCAGCAGGGTGGCTATGCTGAGCCCCACGTAACCCGTGCCCGCAACGGCAATCTTGTACTTCCGGTCTGCTTTTACATGAGCCCCATGCTCCTCCGCAAAAACATCCGTCGGGTCGAACTCCAGCGCCTCCGCCAGATTCTGCAGCTGCTTGATGGAAGGCACGTAGTTGTGGTTCTCCATATGGCTGATCATGGTTCGGTTCATGCCGCACTTCTCCGCCAGATCCTTCTTCGTCATCCCCAAAGCCTCCCGCCGGGCCTGAACGGTGGAAATGAGCTTGTCCATGGATAATTTCTTCATATCGATTCCTTTCATATATCAATCATAAAAATATTTTACACCAAATCGTCGAACAACTCTTCCGTATAGATTCCGCCTTGGATCAGCTTGGCGAAGCTCTTCCGGACTTCCGGCACGTCTTCCTTATAGGTCATGCCGTACCACGTGTCGTCGGTGGGGAGAACTTTGACGGTAATACCGTCCGCCTCCAGAAGATCGCCCACGTGGATGGGAATCAGGAACTCGGATTTCAGCGGGTTCTCGGGAACTTCCTTGCGGAAGAAATCCCGGAAGCCCTGCTCCAGCTGCTGCAGGTACTCCGGCTGGAATCCCCACATGTTCATGGAGACCGGAGAGTCGATGTCGATGGCGGTGCCGTCCGCTTCCGCGCCCTCCGGCGTCTTTCGGATGTTCTTGGTTTCCTTGATCCGGGTGAGATAGTGATCCTTCATGTGGCAGATGCCCCGGGTGACGCCCCCGTTGTCCGACAGGGTGTTCTTCAGCACGAAGCCCGCCATGCAGTGCTCCCCGTTCTCCGAGGTGAGGGCCTCGTGAATCCGGCGGAATCCCTCTTTGCCGTAGTAGTCATCGGCATTGATCACGATGAAAGGTTCCCGAATCAGATCTTTGGCCGCCAGCACCGCCTGTCCGGTGCCCCAAGGTTTGGTGCGGCCTTCCGGCAGCTCTCCCGGGATATCGCGGATATCCTGGAAGGCGTAGTGCACTTCCACGCCGCACTTTCGGCAGACGGTTTCGATTCGGTTTCCGATCACTTCTCGGAAATCCGCTTCGATATCCTTTCGGATGATAAAAATAATTTTGTTAAAGCCGGCTTCGACGGCATCGTGGATGGAATAATCCATAATGATGTGGCCGTTGGTATCTACCGGTTCCAGCTGTTTAATGCCGCCCCCGAAGCGAGAACCGATACCCGCCGCCATAATTACGAGTGATGTTTTCATAGTCTTTTTCCTGTTCTTTGTGTTGCATAAATAAGTAGAAATGATATTCAGAATACCACAAAGGATATTATAAATATCACACGAAGTATATATATTATAGCACAAAGCGAACGGTTTTTGACAAAAAATATTAAATTATGCTATTAATAATAATGCAAACTGTGGTATAATAGCACTCGGCAACGTGTCGATTCTGTGGCAAATACAAAAAATGAATTTGCCGGTCACCGAGAAAACAAATAATCGATATAAATTAAGCAATGTTTATGATAAAATAATATGAAACATTATGACTTTTTATATCTTTTTTGAGATAAGAACAGCAGATAGGAAATAGGATAATCGGATTAGTATGAATCAGGCAGTAGTTGTTTTTACCAGAATCCCGGAAGCGGGAAGAACCAAAACGAGATTGATGCCCTATTTGAAGCCGGAGGAGTGTGCCGGACTGCACATGGCGTTCCTGCAGGACCTTTCGGAGGCCTTGACGGACACCATCGCAGACGTGTTCGTGGCATATACCGGTGGCGGACCCAACGAAGGGGCATTCCGAGAACTGTTCCCGGGGGCGCAGTTCTTCGAACAGGAAGGAGACGGTCTGGGGGAGCGGATGTACAATGCGCTGAGCCGGGCTATGTCCGTGGGATATGAGCGGTGCATCCTCATCGGAACGGATGTCCCGTACGCGGACAAAGTGGATTTCAACCGTGCCTTCACCATTCTTCGGGAGAAGGATTACGTGCTGGGACCCACGGAAGACGGCGGATATTGGCTGATTGGAGCCCGGGCCGGAGAAGAGCGCATGATGAAGCCGCTTTTTTCCCTGGGCGAGTACAGCCATTCGGAAGTGCTTCAGGATACACTGGAGATGATTCCAAGCTGGAAGGGTTACGGCCTTCTGGAGGAGAAGTGGGATATCGACACCATCGAGGATTTGCTCCTGTTCCGGGAAAGTGCGAAAGGCCATTCCGGGGAGTACTTGAAAAAACACCATGTCATTTCCGTCATCGTTCCCGTGTACAACGAGGTGGCGCTGGTGCAGCCTTTTGTGAAGAATCTGGAGCGGCTGGAGGGCCGGTGCGAGATCATCTTCGTGGACGGCGGCAGCAGTGACGGAACCCGGGCGGTGCTCCGGGAAGCGGAAGCCGAGAGCGGCGGAAAGATTCGTTTCCTGGAAAGTTCAAAGGGCCGGGGAATGCAGATGAATATCGGTGCGGAGGCGGCCAACGGGGACATCCTGTTCTTCTTGCACATCGATGCGGAGCTGCCGGAACATCCGGTGGAAGAGATCCTTTCGGTGATGGAGAAGGTGGACGCGGGCTGCTTCGGAATCCGTTTCCGCAGCCGGAACTTCTTCATGTGGACCAACCGGGTGATTTCCAACCGGCGGGCGGCGAAAGGCATTATTTTCGGCGATCAGGGACTCTTTATCAAGCGGGAGGTGTTCTACGAAGCGGGCATGTTCCCGGAGATCCCGATTATGGAAGATTATCAGTTCGCCCTGACGCTGCGGGAGATGGGCGTTGCCACGGCCATGACGGAGAACACCCTGCTGGTGTCCGATCGGCGCTACCGGGGAAGCACCATCCGCAAACTGATGGTGATGAAGCATATGGCGGACCTGCGGAAACGTTACCGGGCGGGCGAAGACCCGGTGAAACTGTTTGAAGAATATCCGGATATCCGCTAGTCGGGATGAAGAAACGAGGTGACCGTAATGGATGTGAAGAACAACAAAGTGGACGCAAACGGAAAAAAACGAAAATACATATATGAATCCAGATATCAGCAGATTGCTGTGGAGCTGGCGCAGAAAATCGCGGACGGCTGGTACACCGTCGGGGAGAAAATCAGCGCTCGCTCCACCCTGGCCAGCAACTACAACGTCTCTCCGGAGACGGCGCGGAAAGCGGTGAATATTCTGGTGGATCTGGGCATCGTGACCATTCGTCAGGGAAGCGGAACCTATGTGGCTTCCCGGGAGAAGGCCCACCTCTTCGTGGAGCGGTATAAGAATACGGTATCCATGCAGGAGATTCGACGGGAGATATCGGATTGCGTGAACCGGCAGCAGGAGGAGCTGGACCATCTGTCCAAGCTGCTGAAAACCCTGGTGGGACAGACGAAGCGAAGCCATTCCACCGCTTCTTTCGTACCGTACGATATCCGCATCGATGAGCACTGTGCGTATCTGGGCAAATCCATCGGCGAGCTGAATATTTGGCAGCAGACCGGGGCCACAATCGTAGCGATCAAAAGAAGCACGGATTACGTGATTTCCCCGGGACCGTACGAACGAATTCATGAGAACGACGTGATTCTTTTTGTGGGAAACGAACTGTCCAAACAGCGGATGAACAACCTCTTCGACGTGCTTGAAGAGTCGGAGGAGGCGGAAGAGTAACCCATGAAGACGGCGATGAGCACTCTGTGCTACATTCAGCAGGAGGTCCGGGGACGGGAATCCTACCTGATGCTGCACCGGGTGACGAAGAAGAACGATATCAACCACGACAAGTGGATCGGCGTGGGAGGTCATTTCGAAAAAGGAGAGAGTCCGGAGGAATGCATTCTCCGGGAGACCCGGGAGGAAACGGGGTACACCTTGCGGGAGTACCGATTCCGGGGGCTGGTGACCTTCTGCTACGGCGATGAAGTGACGGAATACATGCACCTGTTCACCGCGACGGCTTTTGACGGCGAGGGAATTCCCTGCGACGAAGGGGTGCTGGAATGGGTTCCCATGGACGAAATCGGAACGCTGGAGCTATGGACGGGAGACCGGATTTTTCTGAGCCTCCTGTGCGAACGGGAAGAGTTCTTTTCTCTAAAGCTGCAGTACGCTTTGGACGACACCTTGGAGTACGCAGCGCTGGACGGAGAAGAAATGGATTATGAGGAATATCTGGAGACGCACCGAATCTAGCGCGGCGGAGTTTCCGAAGGATGGGACGGATTGATGAATATTTTAGTTGTAAGCGATACGCACGCCGCGATTGACCGGGCAGAGGAGATGTACCGGCGGCTGAGTGAAGGGATGACTATCGATGCCCTGATTCACTGCGGGGACCACTACACGGATGCCCTGAAACTGGGGGAACGGCTGGGTCTACCGGTAACCTGCGTCCATGGAAACTGCGATGGTCAGATGACGCGGGAGGTACAGGTACTGGAAACCCCTGCCGGCCGAATCGCGGTGACTCACGGGCACACGGAGAACGTCAAGTGGCACCTTCAGAACCTGTGCTATCTGGCGGAAGAGTACAATTGCCGGTGTGTTTGTTTTGGCCACACCCACGTGCCGGTGAACGAGACTGTGGCGGGCATTCACCTGTTGAATCCCGGGAGCCTGACGAATCCACGGGGCGGGAGCAAACCTTCCTGCGCCTTGATTGTGGCGACGGAAAAAAACCTGACCGCCACCATTGTGAACTATTAGAACTGCCCGGATCAGGCAGAGTAAGGAGATCTGGAACGAATGAATTATCTGGACAATTATCACCGCTGGCTGGAAAGCGACGCGGTGGATGAGGACACAAAAAAAGAATTACGGGAAATCCAGGGGAATCCGGAGGAAATCGAGAGCCGGTTCACTTCCATGCTGGAGTTCGGTACGGCGGGACTGCGAGGCGTGATGCAGGCCGGATTGAACGGCATGAACGTGTACACGGTGCGCCATGCCACTCAGGCATTCGCCAACATCATTCGGAATTGCGGAGAGAGCATCGGTGACGGCGTGACCATCGCCCACGACTGCCGGAACAATTCCAGGGCCTTCGCCTGCGAAGCGGCGTCCGTGTTGATGGCCAACGGAATTCACGTGAATCTTTTCGAGGATCTGAGACCGACACCGGAGCTGTCTTTTGCCATCCGGGAGACCGATTCCATTGCGGGCATCAACATTACCGCCAGCCACAACACCAAAGAATTCAATGGTTACAAGGCGTACTGGGCGGATGGGGCGCAGATGCCGCCGGAGCATGCCGAAAAGGTGTCTCAGGAGATGGCGCGCATCGATATTTTCGATGATATTCAGCTCATCGACCTGGAGGAAGCGGCCTCCGGAGGGCTGCTCACCATTATCGGTGCGGAGATGGACGAAAAATACATGAGCGCGGTGCTGGCTCAGTCCGTGGGCCGGGAGTTCGTGGCCGCGGCGCCGGATGATTTTGAAATTGTTTTTACCCCATTCCACGGGGCCGGATATCGGCTGGTGCCGGAGGTACTGCATCGAATCGGAATGAAGCACATCATTCCGGTGCCGGAGCAGATGGTGGTGGACGGGAACTTCCCCACCGTGGCGTCGCCGAACCCGGAGAATGTGGAGGGCTTTAAGATGGCCATCGCTCTGGCGAAGGAGAAGGATTCGGAGCTGATCATCGGAACGGATCCGGATGCGGACCGCTGCGGCGTGGTGGTTCGGAACGGCGAGGAGTATCAGGCACTCACCGGGAACCAGATCGGTGTGCTCTTGCTGGACTACCTGATTACGGTCCGCAAAGCCAAGGGGATTCTGCCGGAGAATGCGGCGGCGGTGAAAAGCATTGTCACCACGCCGATGGCGAACCGAATCTGCGAAATGAACGACGTCTCCATTCACGAGGTTTTCACCGGATTTAAATTTATCGGGGAGAAAATCAAGGAGTTCCGGGAGACCGGCGAATACAATTTCATCTTTGGATTCGAGGAGAGCATCGGCTTCCTGGCGGGCACCTATGCCCGGGACAAGGACGCGGTGGTGGCCTCCATGCTGGTGGCGGAGATGGCTTGCTACTACCGAAACCGGAATATGAATCTGGTGCAGGCATTGCAGGCACTCTACGAAAAATACGGGTTCTATCGGGAACATACCACTTCCGTTCAGTACGAGGGATTTGATGCCGGCGAGAAGATGCGCGCCCGGATGGATCGAATCCGCGAAGAAGTCCCGACGGAAATCGGACTTCCGGTTCTTCGAATTCGGGATTACGAAAAACAGGAAATTCTGGACCGGGCTACCGGCGAACGGGTGTCCACCGGAATGGAACCGTCCAACGTGCTCTACTACGAGCTGGCGGACCGCTGCAACCTGGCGGTTCGGCCATCCGGAACGGAACCGAAAATTAAAATCTATGTGATGGCACAGGGGGATTCCATGGAGAAGGCGGAGGCCAATCTCCGATGCATTGAAGACGGCATAATGGAAATGCTGAAACGAGAGAATTAACCGGAAAGGATAAATGGATGGATATTCGCGTGAACCTGAATTATTCGGGAGTCGACGAAGAAGCAATTAAGAACGGAAGAGATGCGGCAGCAGAAAAACTTCGGGCGCTGTGGTCTGGGGAAATGGAGTACACCGGTTGGGTGGATTACCCGGCACGGTGCAGCGAAGAAGAGATTCGCCGGCTGGAAGAGACGGCGGATGGCATTCGCGGAAACAGCGAGGTTTTTCTGGTTCTGGGGGCTGGCGGATCCTTTATGGGGGCAAAAGCAGTAATCGATCTGCTGCAGTCTCCGGATTCCGGCATGGAAGTGATTTTCGCAGGATACAATTTCAGCGCTCGCTACGTGATGGAGATTATGCGGCGGGTAGGCGACCGGGATGTGTCCCTTTGCGTGATATCCAAATCCGGCACCACTATGGAAACCCTGACCGCGTACAGCATATTTGAAAAATGGATGAAGGAACGGTACGGGTCGGAAGCCGTTTCCCGCATCTACGTGATTACCGGGGAGGAGTCCAACTATCTCCGGAACAAGGCGGAAGAAGAAGGCATTTCTTGCTTCAGCCTGGAGAAAAACATCGGCGGACGGTATTCCGTGTTCTCGCCGGTAGGGCTGTTGCCGATTGCGGTGGCGGGGATTTCCATTCGGGAATTCCTGAACGGCGGAAAGGCGCTGGCGAAGGCAGAGGCTTTTGAGGGAGATGCTCTGGACTATGCCATTGCCCGGCAGGAACTGTACGCCCGGGGACGGAACGTGGAAGTCTTTGAGTCTTTCGATCCCTATTTCAATTACTTCGGGGAGTGGCTGAAACAGCTCTTCGGGGAAAGTGAAGGAAAAGAAGG
The DNA here is from genome assembly GCF_029224645.1 of Mogibacterium kristiansenii. Taxonomy (NCBI): domain Bacteria; kingdom Bacillati; phylum Bacillota; class Clostridia; order Peptostreptococcales; family Anaerovoracaceae; genus Mogibacterium; species Mogibacterium kristiansenii. The sequence continues at coordinate 76,543 of NZ_JAQXUZ010000002.1, read as the reverse complement.
AAAAGGAATACTTCCGTATACTTTAATATTCAGCCGGGACCTCCATTCCATGGGCCAGTTCCTGCAGCAGGGTCACCCTTGCTTCTTCGAAACGCTGTTCACCCTCTCAGAAGAGGGAACCGGCGCGGCCATGGATTACCCGATTCCGGAAACGGCACTGGATTACCTGGTGGGCAAAACCCTGAACCAGATCAATAAATGCGCGGAGCGGGGCGTCTTCGATGCCCACGTGAAGGCGGGGATTCCGGTCATCGAGATCTCCATGCCGAGTCAGGATGCGTACCACGTGGGAATGCTGATGTATTTCTTCGAAGTGCAGTGCGCCGTGTCGGCGCTGCTGGCGGAGGTGTGTCCTTTCGACCAGCCGGGCGTGGAGGCCTACAAGCGGGAGACCCGGGCCCACATTCGAGAACTTGCGGAATAGGTGCTGTGTGCCGGCGCCGCAAAAAGCAAAAAAGCAACTCGCTAAAACGAGTTGCTTTTTCTATTTCACAATCCTACCACCGGAAATGTTTACTTCTTTGTGCGTACGCTGTAGAACCGGCTGAGAAGCTGGTTCAGCATTACGATTTCGTCGGAAGTGAGCATGCCGATTTTCTGAACAACCGGAATGGTTTCCGGTCGTTTCTGCAATGCATGCAACGCTTGCTTGAGTGACGGGTTCTGCTCAATTGTCTTTGCAAGGGCCAGTGCCTTCGGATCAACATCGTATTTTGCTGCTTCATCGCTTTCTTCCAAAATTTCAGAAAGACTGATACCAAAATGTTCCGAAATTCTTCTTGCTACGGCCATCCGTGGAACGGCTACACCATTTTCCCAGGTTGAGACTGCCTTATCCGTTACACCAGCAATTTCCCCGAGCTGTCCTTGTGTTAAGGAATAATTCTTCCTTAATGCCTTAATGTTGTCTGCTATTGTCTTCATAGGTCCTCATCCTTTTGTTTACCCCAGAGTACTAGCTTGTTAAACTCTCAACTTATTATATGTTTTCTTAAAAAAAAACGCAATAGAAAATCTCACAAAATTTACAAATAAATCTATATAATAAAAAGAAACAGTGTGTTATAATAATAGCAATATTAGTTTTAGTGTATGTTGGCAGTTGAGAAAAACGAAGCTGGCTGGCAATCCGTAGAACGGAGGAACGATTATATGAATATATTTACTGCTGAACGGGAGAAAAAACCGGTGAAACTTTACCATGCAATTATCTCATTCCTAGGACTCGTTATTGTGATGTCTGTAGGTATTGTGAAATTTGGCGTAGATCCCCATATTCCGATGTTTATTGGAGTGATTATTACGGCAATTGTATCCCTCTCCTTGGGATTTAGCTGGAGTGAAATCGAACATATGATGGTGGATGGAATTTCCAAAGCCATGCAGTCCATCTTAATTCTGGCAATCGTTGGAATGATGATTGGTGTATGGCTGTTGTCCGGAACCATTCCGACCATGATTTATTACGGTCTGACATTGCTCCGCCCGTCCATCTTCCTGATTGCGGCGGTGCTGATTTGTTCCATCACCTCTCTGGCAACGGGTACTTCCTGGGGAACCATGGGAACCATGGGTCTTGCACTGATGGGAATCGGTCACGGGCTGGGAATGCCGGTGGGACCGACTGCCGGAGCGATTCTGGCCGGAGCGTATTTCGGCGATAAGATGTCGCCGCTGTCCGATACCACGAACTTGGCACCGGCAATGGCCGGAACGGACGTGTTCACTCACGTGAAGTTCATGCTTCGCTCCACTCTATTCACCTATGCAATCGCACTGGTATTCTTCGGATTTATCGGATTCCGATTTGCATCCGGTGGAACCGCTGATACTTCCCAGGCACAGATTCTGATGGAAGGACTTAAAAACAATTTCAACATCAATCCGATATTGCTTCTGCCGCCGCTGGTGGTAATTCTGGCCATTGCATTGAAGATTCCGGCCATTCCGGGAATCACGTTAGGACTGCTTTCCGCAGCGGTGATGGCACCGATTTTCCAGGGAAATCTGAAGATTTTCAGTGATTCGCTGGAATACCTGCATACCGGCGTTACCTTTGGTGATATTCTGAGTGTTGGCAGAAACGGCTTCTTCTGCAAGACGGAAGTGGATGCGCTGAACAGCCTGCTGACCACCGGAGGCCTGATGAACATGGCTTCTTCCATTCTGATGACCGTCATCGCCATGATGTTTGGAGGAATCATGGAAGGCACCGGACAGCTGGCGGTAGTAATCGAAGCGATTATCAAGAGAATTCACAGTGCAGCGGGTCTGGTGGGCGTAACGGAACTCACCTGCTTCCTGTCCAATATCGTGATGCCGGAACAGTACATCTCCATCCTGGTTCCGGGCAGAATGTATGCACCGGCATACCGGAAGGAAGGCCTGCACCCGAAGACATTGTCCAACGCACTGGAATCTGCCGGAACGGTTACATCCTGTCTCGTTCCGTGGAACACCTGCGGAATGTTCATTGCCACCACGCTGGGTGTAACCACCGCACAGTATCTGCCATGGGCAGTGTTCAACTACATGATGCCACTCGTATGCTTCGTAATGGCATTCTTCGGAATCACCGTTGCAAAGATGACGCCGGAAGAACAGGCGCGCGCCAATGCCGGCGAAATCGTATAGTATTTTTACGAAATATCTCATTCATAGACTATAAAAAAACAGGTTCGGATTGCGGAAGCGCCCGGACCTGTTGTGATATTTCATAAAAAATATAAACGATTTGTCTCGAATGTTCAATTTTTCATACCATGTATTGGAGATGGAATGCATGTATGATAAAATGAAGCGGTAGAGGTAGAAATATGGGAAAACTACAGCCATTGATAGATAAATTGCACGAGAATCACATTTTGTCGGCGACGGAATATGTGGAACTTCTGGAACAGCGGAACCCGGAGGATACGGAGTTCATGAGAAAGCTGGCACAGGAAGAGGCGCAGAAGGTGTTCGGCAATCGGATTTACGTGCGGGGATTGATTGAATTCTCAAATTATTGTCGGAACGATTGCTTGTATTGCGGGATTCGCCGAAGCAATGCCAAGGCGGATCGGTATCGTCTGACGAAGGAAGAAATTCTGGCTTGCTGCAGAGCCGGATACGGGTTCGGTTTCCGGACGTTCGTGCTTCAGAGCGGCGAGGATATGGGGTTCAGCGCTGAGACGATTTGCGATATCGTGAAGAGCATTCGGATGGAATTTCCGGACTGCGCCATCACCCTCTCGGTGGGGGAACGGAGCCGGGAAAGCTACGAAGCGTTCTACCGGGCTGGAGCGGAGCGATATCTGCTTCGTCATGAGACGGCATCGGAGGCGTTGTACGAGAAGCTCCATCCGAAAGAATTGACGCTGGCCAACCGGATGCGGTGCTTGCGGGACTTGAAGGATATCGGGTTCCAGGTGGGAGCCGGATTCATGGTGGGCGCGCCGGGACAGACGGTGGAACATCTGGCGCAGGATTTTCTGTATCTGGCGGAGCTGAAGCCGCACATGATCGGTATCGGGCCGTTCATCCATCATCAGGACACGCCGTTTCGGGATTGTCCGGACGGAACCCTGGAGATGACATTGTACTGCTTGAGCATACTTCGTCTGATGTTTCCGAACGTGCTTTTACCCGCCACCACGGCGCTTGGAACCATTGACCCAAGGGGGCGCGAGCTGGGCGTGGAAGCCGGAGCGAATGTCATCATGCCCAGCCTTTCGCCGAAGGAGGTGCGGGGAAAGTACCTTCTGTACGACGGAAAGATTTGTACCGGGGAGGAGGCAGCGGAATGTCACGCCTGCCTGGAGAATCGGATGAAATATATTGGATATCAAATAGTCACGGACCGGGGAGATTATCCGGGATGGACGAGAGAATAAAAGGAGGAATGTATGATAACTGAGACAAGACCGTATATGTCTTGGGACATGGCAGGTTCTTTTATGACGCAGGCTTTCATGAAGCTGGGCGTGCCGGAAGAGGATGCGAAAATCTGTGCCGATGTCCTGATGGAGAGCGATCGCCGGGGAATTGAGAGCCACGGAGTGAATCGATTCAAGCCGATTTATGTGGACCGCATTAAGAAGGGAATTCTGAATCCGGTGACGAAGATTGATATTCTGAGAGAATCTCCGACCACCGCCGTGCTGGATGCCAATGACGGAATGGGAATGGTGGCCAGCAAGCAGGCTATGGATATGGCCATCGAGAAGGCGAAGAAGTACGGAACCGCTTGCGTGGCTGTCCGCAATTCTTCTCACTACGGAATCGCCGGATATTGGGCTTCCATGGCGACGGATCAGGGCATGATCGGTATCACCGGTACCAATGCGCGTCCGTCCATCGCACCGACGTTCGGCGTGGAGAACATGATGGGTACCAACCCGCTGACCATCGGTCTCCCCAGCGATGAGAAGTATCCGTTCCTGATCGATGCGGCAACCTCCATCACTCAGAGAGGCAAGCTGGAATACTACGAGCACATCGGAAAGGATACACCGGCGGGCATGGTTATCGGAAGAGACGGTTCCGCACTGACCGATACTTCTTACATTCTGAAGGCATTGACCACCGGAGATGCGGCACTGGCACCTTTGGGCGGCATCGGCGAGGAGATGGCCGGATATAAGGGCTACAGCTACGCAGCAGCCATTGAAATCCTGTCGGCGGCGCTGGCACAGGGTAATTTCCTGAAGAGCCTGACCTGCTATGACGAAAACGGCGGATTGAAGCCATATCATCTGGGACACTTCTTCGTGGTAATCGATCCGGAAGCATTCATGGGTCGGGAAGCCTTTGAGAAGACCTGCGGAGATATCCTTCGGGCACTGAGAAATTCTCAGAAGGCACCGGGCGAGGATCGCATCTATACGGCGGGCGAGAAGGAATGGATTATGAAGGAATACCGTGCGGACAAGGGTGTTCCGATGAGCGAAGCGGTTCAGAAGGAATTCATCGAAGTTCGGGACGAATTCGGAATTGACATTACCTTCCCGTTTGAATAAGAAAATTTAATATTTGATTCATATTGCTTGGATAGTTTACATTAAAAAGGGATGACACTATGATTCGATTAGCAATTAATGGATTTGGCCGAATCGGCCGACTGGCTTTCCGTAAAGCTATGGAACTGGAGAACTTTGAAGTTGTAGCGATTAACGATTTGGCATCTCCGTCGATGCTGGCGTACCTGCTCAAATACGATAGTGTACAGGGGGCGTATTTGGGACATCAGGTGGACAGCACGGAGAACAGCCTGGTTGTGGACGGCAGCGAAATCACGATTTACAAGGAGCCGGATGCTTCGAACCTTCCGTGGAAGGAGCTGAATATCGATTTGGTGCTGGAGTGCACCGGCTTCTACACATCGAAGGCAAAAGCTCAGGCACATCTGGATGCCGGCGCAGGGAAGGTGCTGATTTCTGCCCCTGCGGGAAATGATATGAAGACCATTGTCTACGGGGTCAATCACGAAACCCTGACGGCAGAGGACCGAATCGTTTCCGGTGCATCCTGCACCACCAACTGCCTGGCGCCGATGGCAAAAGCATTGAACGATTACCGTGAGGTGAGAACCGGTTTCATGACCACGATTCACGCGTATACCGGCAATCAAAAAATTCTGGATGCACCGGACAAAGGGGACAAATTCCGGAGATCCCGTGCGGCGGCAATCAACATCGTACCGACGACGACCGGTGCGGCGCAGGCCATCGGAAACGTCATTCCGGAGCTGGCGGGAAAACTAATCGGTTCGGCACAGCGTGTTCCGGTAGCAACCGGCTCCATCACCATTCTGGATGCGACACTGAAGGATTCGACGGACAGCGTGACGGTGGAAGGGATCAATGCGGCCATGAAGGCAGAACAAAATGAATCTTTTGGCTATAATGAGGATGAAATTGTGTCCACCGATGTAATCGGCATGAGTTACGGTTCTCTGTTCGATGCGACCCAGACATTGGCGCAGCGGTGCGGTACAAATATCTATGAGGTTAGAGTGGTTTCCTTGTATGACAATGAGATGAGTTATGTGAGTCAGTTGATTCGCACCATGACTTATATGGCATCTCTTTAATACATTATTGTAACTTGTTTCTGAAAGGAGATATAGGAAATGGAAATCAAAGAGGCAAGACAATATGTAATTGATCGACTCAATTACGCATTCAAACCGAAGTCCGTAGCGGTAATCGGCGCGAGCCGGAATGAGAAAAAAGTTGGCTTTAAGGTCATTCAGGGCCTGCGTCGATGCGGGTATGAAGGAATTATTTATCCGATTAACGTGAAGGCGACGGAAGTTGCCGGCTTGCCGGCATACAAATCCATCCTGGATGTTCCGGATGACGTGGATTTGGCATTTGTTTCCCTTCCGGCAACGGGTGTTTTCGAAGCTCTGGAACAGTGTGTGGAGAAGAAGGTAAAAATCGCCGTGGTTTCTTCCTCCGGATTCGGAGAAATCGGAAATAAGAACCTGCAGAACGAGATTACCGAGTATTGCAGAGAGAATGGATTGCCTCTGATCGGACCGAACCTGGTAGGTATCGGAACTCCGTATCACAACTATAACTGCGGTTTCGTACCGTATCTGCCGAACAAGGGACCGGTTGCCCTGATTTCTCAGTCCGGTTCCAACCTTCTGGCGGCACTGGGTTCTTCCCAGCTGGATCACTTCGGCATCAGTATGTTCGTCGGCCTGGGCAACAAGGCAGACGTGGACTTCAGTGAAGTCATTAAGTATGCAGAGCAGGAAGAGCACACCAAGTGCATCGCCGTATACATCGAAGCTCTGGACAGCCCGGAAGCATTCAAGAAAGCATGCCTGGAGTGCGAGAAGCCGATCACCGTTATCAAGGTAGGCTCATCGAAAATCGGTGTAAAAGCAGCATTTGCCCACACCGCTTCCGACAATACCGGACATAACAATGCGGAATACGATCAGCTGTTTCAGGAATCCGGCGTAATGAGAGAAGAAACCTGGCAGGAATTCCTGGACACCTCTCTGGCGCTGGGAATGTGCCCACCGCTTCGCGGAGACAACGTAGTAATGATTACCAACGGCGGCGGAGCCGGACTGCTGGCCTGCGATCACTTTGAACGACTGGGAATGCCTCTGAAGGAACTGAAAGAAATCTCTCAGAACCTGCGCAGCGCCATCCGGAAATACATGCCGTCCTTCGGCTCTCCGCTGAATCCGGTAGACATCAGCGGTACTGCAACATCCGAGATGTACGGCGGCGCACTGCGTACCGCATATCGGGATGAAAATGTGGACGGAATCGTGATTTCCGTATGCCCGACCGCTGTTACCGACGTGGAAGCGATTACGGATACGGTCATCGAAATTCACAAACAATACAAGACGCTGGGCAAACCGTTCATCATGGAGTGCCAGGGCGGAAACGAGTGCCGTGAAGCAATCATGAAGCTGAGAGATCACGGAATTCCGGCCTTCTCCACCATGGAGCAGGCAGTCAATGCCATGGTGGCACTGAGAGAGTACAGTCACATCATGAGCAGGAAAGAGGAGCTGCTGAAGCAGGCTCACGCAGAAGAAGAAGAAGAAAAGTAAGATATCGGAGTTAGAATGAATAAAGACAAACTTATCAGAATATTTACGGCACTGGTAATCCTGCTGGCCATCCTGTTTTTCTCGGTAGGAAAGTGGACATACAGCGGAATGGCCATTCTGGCGGCACTGGCTATCCACATGAATACCGGAGGCGGAGACTTTAATCATCGAAACCTGTACGAAAAGAAGGTGCAGAACACGGCCGGCTGGACCTTGGAAGAAATCTGCAAGCGCCTGGGATCTTTGGAGACACCTCTGGGGACTTGTTGGATGGGGTCAAAAAAAGAAAATAACGAAAAATGCATTGTTTTCGGACCGGCCCTGTTCAAGGATTACATTTTGATAACCGCCGACGAAAAGGAAATCTGTTTGGTATCCGGAACCGATACGGATCATCTGGCTGTGCCGGAATCGGAGCAGTGGCGTTTCGATCAGCTTCTGGATACGGAGAATCTGGCGGTTACGCCGAAGCGGTATTCGGCTTTTGCAGGCGACAAGGTGATGACTGCCGTGCTGCTGGACGATTTGGCCGAACTGCTGAAAGCTCAGATTTCCGGATCCGGTGAAATGCCGGAGTCCATGGACATGTACACGCTGTACCATTACAACAGTACGGATACCACCGTTCGGGATATGGACGAGAACTGCTACGCCCGCACCTCCGTGGTGTTCGAACCGCTGTCCATTATCATCTACGATATGGACGGAAATGAAGTGGCAACGGTGACGGGAGATAAGAAGAAACGGACCGATGGATTCGAAGTGCGAATCTCCGGAGAAAAGTACGGTACCGTATATTACGATAAGTCGTCGAACAACGATGCGTTCTATTTGGATGGCCCCGACGGTCGATTCCGCCTGGAATCCTTCCGGGCGGTTCGCCGGGGCAATATCGGTATGAATTATATTCTGACCCTGAACGGAGAGCGAAAAGCGGTGATGGCATCCTCACCGCGAATTCGCTTTGAATCCACCGGATTAATCGAAAACGATGTAATCTGCAGCTTGGATAACGAGTACCTGCTGTGGTACATGATTCTGCAGGAACTCATCACCGCGCTGAACGGGTTTGTGAAATAGGAAAGAATTAGGAGGCAGAACATGAATAGGATTCTTGTTCCAATCGATGGATCGCCAAAGAGCCTGATTGCACTGGAGCACATTAAGACCACCTTCTCTCCGAAGGCTTTCGAAATCGTGCTGATGATGGTGCACGAGAACCTGATGATGATTACGGATAAGGAGGCCATCCAACAGATTCAGGATGAGCTGGATTCCCAGCTGGAAATCATCGCAAAGAATCTGGAGCGATATTCCGTCGTTCGAAAAACCGCCATCGGAAAACCGGGGCAGCGAATCGTGGAGTGTGCTCAGGAAATCGGCGCCAGCATGATTGTCATCATGAAATCCACGAAGGTGAACCACAGCAATACTATCGGCATGACCGCTTCCTATATTATCCGACATGCCGGATGCAACGTGCTGGTGGTGCAGGAACGGGCTCGAAATATGAAAGAAGAGTATCGGGGAATGATTTACCGGAACGTGGAGAGCACGGTGAATCTCCGCGGTGCGCTCAGCCTGAAGCAGAGCGAATGCCTGCTCCCGAGCGTAGAAGGAGATGTCATCTACCGAATTCATGTAACCCGGGGCCGGGTGCGGTTCCTTCATCGATCCTACAATCCGGAGACCCGGGAGTGGGATCTTCCGCCGGAGAACGGAGATGAAGAAGTCACCGATATCTCCACCGGCGAGACGATGGAAATACCGGTGAACGCCGGAAAAGACGATGTCATTGACCGGATTCGCGTGGTGAACCGGAACATGAAATCGGAAGCGGTGTTCCATTACCAGATACGAAAAGATGACAGTAATTCCGCTCAGGAGGACCTGACGGAATGAAAAAAATTTGACAAAACGTCGATGTTTTGTTATTCTGAAATGAAACTATAGGAGGAAAAGACAATGAAAAGAATCAAGACAATTTCCACAAGAAACTTAGAGAAATCATCTGTTACCGGTGGTTGTGGCGAATGCCAGACTTCTTGCCAGTCTGCAAGTAAGACTTCTTGCAGCGTAGCAAATCAGCATTGCGAACAGTGCAAGGAAAATTAATTGTGAAGCGCTGCGGTTTGCAGCGCTTTTTGCTGACATTTAGGGCGGTCTGTCTCCTGACAGGTCGCTTTCGTCTATTTGCAGACTCATAGAATTGGAGTGAATTAAGAACATGGTACATCAGTACAAATTAGGTGGATACAACATTGTAATCGATGCCAACAGCGGATCCGTTCATTCGGTGGACGACGTGGCGTACGACATCATCGGCATGTACGAAAATGCGGATTTTGATGAAATCTGCAAGGAAATCCTGCCGAAATACGCTTCGGAAAATTTGACGGAGCAGGACATTCGGGATGTGATGGATGACCTGGAAGAGCTTCAGAAGGAGGGAACCCTCTTCTCCGAGGATATTTTCGAAGAGGCGGCGTCAAAGATTAAGAGAAAGCAATCGGTGCTGAAGGCCATTTGCCTGCACGTGGCCCACGGCTGCAACATGGATTGCCGCTACTGCTTTGCCGGAAAGGGCGATTACAGCGGAAAAGCGGGAATCATGCCACTGGAAGTGGGAAAGCAGGCGCTGGATTATCTGGTAGAGCAGTCCGGAAGCCGGAAGAATCTGGAAGTGGATTTTTTTGGCGGAGAACCGCTGCTGAACTGGGATGTCTGTAAAGAGCTGGTGGCGTACGGTCGCGAGCTGGAAAAGAAATACGACAAGAAATTTAATTTTACCCTCACCACAAACGGATTGCTGATCGATGATGAAGTCATCGATTTCTGCAACAAGGAGATGGGAAACGTGGTTCTGAGCCTGGACGGCCGGAAGGAAGTCCATGATTTCATGAGACATACACAATCCGGGGAAGGAACTTATGATAAAATTATCGAGAAGTTCAAGCGCCTGGCGGATGCCCGGAACCAGCAGAATTACTACATGCGGGGAACTTATACCGCTTACAACAAGGATTTTGCGAAGGACGTGCTTCACATGGCGGACATGGGCTTCAAGGAAACCAGCATCGAGCCGGTCGTCAGCGCTCCGGACGTGGACTACGCGCTCCACGAAGAGGATGTGCCGTTCCTCTGCGAGCAGTACGAAGAGCTGGCAGAAGGCATGCTGGAGCGGAAAAAGAAGGGTGAAGGCTTCAACTTCTACCATTACACCATCGACCTCACCGGCGGTCCGTGCATCTACAAGAGAGTGGCTGGCTGCGGAGTAGGAACGGAATATCAGGCGGTAACGCCGACGGGCGACCTGTATCCGTGCCACCAGTTCGTAGGCAACGACGAGATGCTCATGGGCAACGTATACGAAGGTGTCACCCATCCGGAAATCGTTGAAATGTTTCTGAAGGGAAATAACGTATATACCCGGGATAAATGTCGGGACTGCTTTGCGAAGCGGTACTGTGCCGGCGGATGTTCGGCCAACAACTATCATTCCAACGGGGATATCGATAAAGTATATGAACTGGGGTGTGAACTCCACCGTAAAAGAATCGAATGCGCGATTATGCTGAAGGTGGCCGAGCAGGAGCTGGGACTGGAGGAATAGTTCAGGTATCGTAATAGGAGGGAAGATTATGGAAAAAGTAATTCTGGCATCCAGAAACAAAGGAAAATTGAAAGAGATTCAGGCAATCCTGGAAAAGTTCGGCATGGAAACCATTTCCCGGGACGATGCGGGAATTCCGGAGTTTGAGGTGGAAGAGACCGGAACGACTTTCGAAGAAAACTCTCTTCTCAAGGCACAGGCAATCCTGGATGAGGCCCATACTATCACCATTGCGGATGACAGCGGGTTGGAAGTGGATGCGCTGGAGGGTGCTCCCGGAGTTTATTCCGCCCGTTTTGCGGGGGAGAACTGCACTTTCGAAGACAACAATCGAAAGCTTCTGAAGGAACTGGAAGGTGTTCCGGAGGAGAAACGGGGAGCGGCTTTCGTGTCCGTTATCACCATGCTTTTCCCGGATGGGAGAAAGCTGGTGGCTCGGGGGGAATGCAGAGGGACGATTCTGACAGAGATTCACGGAACGGAGGGATTCGGGTACGACCCGTTATTCCTCCCGGAAGGAGAGAATCGTTCTTTTGCGGAAATGGCACCGGAAGAGAAAAACCGGATCAGCCATCGAGCTCGAGCGCTGGAGAAACTTGAGGATATGATTCGTGAAAAATGTTCATGCTAAAGAGAGATTAACCAAAAAGAATCTTTTGAATATCACATTCCATGTATGGCGGCAGTTCGATGACCCGTATTACACCGGATTTGCGGCGCAGATTGCATACTTCTTTTTCATGGCGAGTATGCCGACGCTGATCGTGTTGTCCCAGGTGCTGGGTCTGTTCGACGTATCGCTGGATTTCATTAAGGTGTGGCTGGAGACCCATGTGAGCTCCAATGTGAACAGCCTGGTGATGGATTTGTTCAGTGCCACGTCGGTGCAGTTCACCAATACGGTCATGGTGATTGTCGCCCTCTGGTCTGCATCCAGCCTGGAGTTTTCGCTGGGGCGGCTGGAGAGTCATGTGCTGACCAACGGTACCTACCGGTTTGAATTCTGGACGGAGCGAATGAAAGCGATTCCGACGGCGATTATTTCGATTGCGGCCATCGCCTTTTCGCTGGTAATCTACGTATACGGTGAGAATATTATTCAAACGATCTTCCGCCACAGCCGGTTTGCCGAATATTTGGTGGCATTGCGTTTGCCAATTGCGGCGGGACTTTTCTTCTTGATGATTCTCATGAATTATTATTTGCTACCGCGAATTAAAGTTCCGATTCGCTGTCTGCTTCCCGGCGCGCTGTTTGCCTGGATCGGCATCATGATTGTGACAGCGGTATATTCTGTCTACAGCGATAAGATTGCCCACTACAACATCCTGTACGGAACCTTCGCCAACATCGTGGCGTTGATGCTGTGGTTTTATCTGATTTCCTGGGTGCTTTGCATCGGAATGATGTTCAACAAAGCCTGGGATGAAGTGATGAAACGGGATCGGCTGACGCTGACGAAGATGAGAGGATATCTGAAGGCACAGCTCAAAGGATCCAGTCAGAGCTATGAGAACTTTTTCGTGCGGCCGGATGATTTGCTTTACCCGGAACTGGATTCCGTTGCGGTGAAAATGAGCAAGCGGTATGTGGACGGTTTCGAAAAGGAAATCGAAAAGAAACAGCAGGAGATTCGAAGAAAACAGATCATCGATGCGAAAGCGGATGAGCTTTACACGGAGATGAAACAAAATATTGAAAGAAGAGACAGGGGATTCTTAGATGAGTGATTTAGAGAAGAAGCGGGATCGGATTCTGTTTATTATGAATCCGAAATCCGGAACTATGCAGGCATTCCGGTATTTAGCGGGAATGTTACAGATGTATTCTGATGCCGGTTTTTATACTTCGGTGCTGATGACCCAGGCAAGCGGGGATGCGAGAGAGTTTGCCATTCAGTATGCGTCGGAGGTGGAGACCATCGTAGTTTCCGGCGGAGACGGTACCTTGAATGAAGTGATTGACGGAGTGATTACGGCGGAAACCCCGGTGCGAATCGGATACATTCCATCGGGAAGTACCAATGACTTCGCATCCAGCGTGGGTCTGCCGAAGAGCATCATGGACGCGGCAGAAGTGGTTCTCACCGGAAAACCTCAGACCTTCGATGTGGGTTCTTTTAACGGAAGATACTTTTCTTACGTGGCTTCTTTTGGTGCATTCACCAGCACGTCATACAGCGTTCCCCAGAACCTGAAGAACATCATGGGCCATACGGCTTACGTGCTTCAGGGCATTCGGGATATCGTGAACATCAAGAAAATCCACGCAAAAATCGTTACGGATCATGGGACGCCAAATGAGGAGATTCACGAGGGGGATTATATATTCGGGGCGATTTGTAACTCTACTTCAGTGGGAGGTCTGCTGAAACTGGATACTTTCGATGTGGATATGAACGATGGAATGATGGAGGTGCTTCTGATTGAATCACCGGCGTCGCTCATCGAATTGAATGAAATGGTGCGGGCGCTGCTGGACGGCTCGTTGGATGCACCGAACATCCAATTCTTCAGTGCACGAGACATCGAGGTGGACATTGAGCCGGGTACTCACTGGACGTTGGACGGAGAATATGAGGAGGGCGCAGATCATGTGGAGATTCACACCCTTCAGAGTGCAATTGAACTGATTGTGTAGAGAATCGCGCAAGAGCGGAGTCTCGGAAAAGGAGTCGTTAATGAAAAAGTTTGTTTCGGAGTTTAAGGAGTTTATTTCCCGCGGAAATGTGCTGGATATGGCCGTAGGTGTTGTCATCGGCGGCGCTTTTACCGCTATCGTCACCGCCTTGGTGGATAACATCATCATGCCGCTGATCGGCATTCTGGTGGGCGGTTTGGATTTCACCGGATTGTCGGTTAAAGTAGGGGAGGTCACCATCGGATACGGGGCCTTCATCCAGGCGGTAATCAATTTCCTGCTGATTTCTTTCGTTATCTTCTGCGTGATTCGAAGCTTTAACAAGCTGGCGAAGAAGAAGGAAGAAGAACCAGCGACACCGCCGGCACCGGCCGAAGATGTGGTGCTTCTCCGGGAAATTCGCGATCTCCTGGCAAATCAAGAGAAAAACTCCGATAGATAGTTTTCTTGATAAATCTTGACGAAAAAATGGGAACTCGCCGTGGCATGCCCCTGCCGCGGCGAGTTACTTTTTTGTCAAAAAGAGAGTTCTTCGCAAATATTTGTGAAGAACCGAAGGAACGTGTTGCATTATCTCGGCGGTCGGGCCGGCTTTCCCATTTTTTCCGCCCTGAAGTTCGCGCCCGGAAACCGAATTTATTGGGTTTGCGGGGAATCGAGCGCGAACTCTGGTGTCCGCCGGGCTGGCTTTTCCAAAAATCCAGGCCCGAGGTTCGCGCACGGAAACCGAAAACAATGGGCTTGCGGGGAATCGAGCGCGAACTGTGACGGCAACCGGGCCGCATTGTTCCTTTCTTCCGGCCCGAGGTTCGCGCTTGGAAACCGAAAACAATGGCTTTGCGGGGAATCGAGCGCGAACTGTGACGGCAACCGGACATGATTTTTCAAAAATCTAGGCCCGAAGTTCGCGCCCGGAAACCGAAAATAATGGCTTTGCGGGGAGAAGAGCGCGAACTGTGGCGGTGACTGGGGCGGCTTGCCCCTTTCTCCAGGCCCGAAGTTCGCGCTTGGAAACCGAATTTATTGGGTTTCCGGGGAGTCGTACGCAAACCGTGGCGGCGACCGGACTTGTTTTTTCAAAAATCCCAGCGCTCGGTTTGCGCATCAAAACCGAAATCAAAGGGTTTCCGAGGAGTCGTACGCAAACCGCGGCGGCTGCTAGCCTGCAGGCGTCCGGTTCCCGGTCCGCCTACACAAAAAGGCTGCTTCGCAACAGCGGAGCAGCCTTTTTTCTCTACTTGAATTATTAAAGTGGTTAATTACAGAACGCGAACCTTGATTACGCCATCTGCCTTGATGCCTGCCAGGCAATCCTTGCAAGCGTCTTCTTTAACCAGTGCCAGAGCGTATCCGTATTCGGTGCGGCTCTTGCCGATTTCAACCTTGACAACCTTGTCTGCGCCAACTGCTTCGTTCAGCAGTGCGGTTACGTCAACTTCGCCCTTGTACAGGATACCAACGCGAGTGGTTCCGGCTTCTGCATCCAGGGATACCGGCGGGAAGTTTACGGAGTTTCTGATGTTGCCGTTTTCGATGTAATCCATCAGTTCATCTACTGCCATGGATGCGCAGTTGTCTTCTGCTTCCTTGGTGGATGCGCCCAGGTGCGGAGTGGATACGATGCCCGGCTTGTTGATCAGGTTCTCGTCTGCCAGGTCGGTCATGTACTTTCTCAGCTTGCCGGATTCCAGAGCGGCAATGATATCTTCTTCTACAACCAGGTCCGGTCTTGCGTAGTTCAGAACGATGGCACCGTCCTTCATGTTTGCAATCAGATCTTTGTTAATCATGCCCTTTGTTGCCGGCAGGGACGGAACGTGGATGGAAACATAGTCACATACTTTTACCATCTCTGCAACGTCATCATACATTTTGCATGGTGCGGTCAGGAATGGGTGAACGACTACGGAGTTGCCGACAATGTTCATGCCCAGTGCGTGTGCTGCGTTGGCAACTTTTGCACCGATGGCGCCCAGACCGATGATACCAAGAGTCTTGCCTTCGATTTCGGTTCCGGCGAACTGCTTCTTGCCCTTCTCAACCTGGCCGGAAACATCACCTTCCAGGGTGTTTGCCCAGCTGATTCCTTCGTACATGTTTCTGGAACCCATAATCAGACCGGCGATTACCAGCTCTTTAACTGCGTTGGAATTTGCGCCCGGTGTGTTGAATACAACGATGCCTTCATCGGCACAGCGATCCAGCGGAATGTTGTTAACGCCGGCGCCGGCACGACCGATTGCCAGCAGATTGTCGGAGAAATCCATTTCGTGCATCTTGTAGCTGCGAACTACGATTCCGTTTGCTTCGTTAATGTCCTCAGTGAGTGCGTACTGATCGGTAAGACGATCCAGACCTACCTTAGAGATGTTGTTCAGAGTACCAATTGAGTACTTCGCCATTGTGTTACCTCCTGTGATACAACCATTATTGTGTTCTATGATATTTAATGAGAAAACTCTCTCATTACATGCTAGTATATCATTATTGAACTTTACTTTCAATTGCGAAAGAGTTATAATTCTTGTACATGAATCTATATTTAATTAACTGGAGGTAAATACCAATGGGCTATCGTGCAATTAATTTCTCTGCAGGTCCGTCTACCCTTCCTGAAGAGGTACTGAAGAAGGCAGCTGCTGAGATGCTGAACTATGAAGGAACCGGCGAATCCGTAATGGAGATGAGCCACAGATCTGCGGAATTCCAGAAGATTATCGATGATGCGGAGCAGAATCTGAGAGATTTGATGAACATTCCGGATGACTACTATGTACTGTTCCTGCAGGGCGGCGGTACACTGCAGTTCTCCATGGTTCCGATTAACCTGCTGACCAATTCCAAGAAGGCAGACTATATCATTACCGGTAACTGGGCGAAGAAAGCATATGAAGAAGCTCAGAAGTTCGGTGATATTCGTGCACTGGCAAGTTCGGCAGACAAGAACTTCTCTTACATTCCGAAGTTCAAGAAGGAAGATATCCGTGAAGATGTAGATTACGTATACGTATGCTATAACAACACCATTTACGGAACACACTACAACGAAGTTCCGGATGTAGGAGATCATCTGCTGGTAGCAGATATGTCTTCCTGCGTTCTGTCTGAAGAAATCGACGTTACCAAGTTCGGTCTGATTTATGCAGGCGCACAGAAAAACGTTGCTCCGGCAGGTGTAACAATCGTTATCGTTCGGAAGGATCTGGTAGGACATGCACCGGAGAACACTCCGATTTATTTGGACTATGCAATTCATGCAAAGAAGGGTTCTATGTACAATACCCCTCCTTGCTATTCAATCTACATGGCCGGCGAAGTATTCAAGTATCTGAAGAGTATCGGCGGAGTTAAGGAAATGCATGAGAGAGACGTTCGCAAGGCAGGTAAGCTGTATGATTACCTGGATCACAGCGAAATGTTCACACCGACCGTTGCAAAGGAAGACCGTTCACTGATGAACGTTACCTTCGTAACCGGAGATCCGGAACTGGACAAGAAGTTCGTCGCCGGCGCAAGAGAGCGCGGCATGCTCAACCTGGCCGGACACAGAACAACCGGTGGTATGAGAGCCAGCATCTATAATGCGATGCCGGAAGAAGGCGTGGATGCACTGATTGCATACATGAAAGAATTCGAAGATGAGAACAAATAGGGCAAACACCCGGACTCAAAAATCGAATAATATCGAAAAGAGCGTGATGGTGGTCATTTTGTCGGCACTGATGGTGTTGATTGGGGTGACCACCCTCTTTTTAGATGAAACGTTTGCGGAATCTAAGCCGGAGATCGGGGCGGATTCTGCTTTTGTGGTGTCCGCATCTACGGGGCAGACTGTGTATCGGCTGCATACGGACCGAAAGCTGTCGCCGGGCGGTTTTACCAAAATCATGGCGGCCATGGTGGTGCTGGATCGCATGCACGACCGAGCAGAGCTTCGGAATCGGATTACCGTTACCCGGGATGTGGCATCGAAGGGGAAGCTCTTCAAGAAGGGCGACCAAATTACCGTCCGAGATCTTCTGGCGGCTATGCTGGTAGCGGATTCCGATGAGGCGGCCGTGGCTCTGGCGGTGTACTCTGCCGAGAACGTGCCGGCGTTCGTGGAAGCGATGAATACCAAGGCGCAGGAGCTGGAGCTGGAGAACACCCACTACACCACGGTGACCGGCAAATACGACACCCTTCAGTATACCACCACGGAGGATATGGGATATCTGGTTCAGGCGGCGTTTAAGTATTCCCTGATTGAGAAATACCTTACGACGGAGGCCTGCACCACGACGGCGGTGGGCAAGACCGCATCGAAAACCCTGCGCCATTCCGATACCTTCCGGTACTCCGGTTTGGTGGCGACCAAAGCGGTGGAGAGCGGCACATCAAAGCATTCGGTGAATTCTTTTGCGTACGCGGAGCAGGACGGCATGAAGCTGATTTCCGTGATTTTTGGAACCGCTGCTAAAGAAAAGGATGCGCAACAGAAACAGCTTCTGGATTACAGCTATGGGAAGGTCGCCCGCCATGCGGTTCGGAAGGCCGGGGCCAAGGTGGGTAAAATCAAAATTCACCACGGCGCAAGTACCCGGGTTCCGGTATATACGAAAAGCAAAGCGTACGCCTACGTCCCAAAGGAAGGGAGCGACAGCCTGATTCGCACCCAGACCATCATCTACGACAAGCTGGAAGCGCCGGTAAAAGCCGGAACGAAGGCGGGAGAACTTCAGGTCTACGTTGCGGATGAACTGACCGGCACCGTGGATCTGGTGGTAAAAGAAGATGTGAAAACCGGATGGTTTCCGTCCTATCTGTATATTTCCAACGGGCTGACGATTTTGATTGCTGCGGTGCTGCTGTGCCTGCTGTACTTCGTGCTCCGCATTCGGCGAATTCGGAGACGGAAACGGTTGCTGGCGGAGCGCCGGCGGAAGCAGAAAATCCGGGAAATTGCCCTGCGAGAATACGAAATTGAAGAGGATCGGAAAAGAAGAAACTGGACCTATCGGTAGAGAACCGAGGGAGTGTGCAGGAGGGAAAAGAGATGTTTGACATCAACGAAGAATTGAAAAAACTCCCCACCTGTCCGGGCGTCTATATGCACAAGGATCGCCTGGGGACGGTAATCTATGTGGGAAAAGCCGTAAATCTGCGAAACCGGGTTCGGCAATACTTCCGGAATTCTTCTCAGCACAGTCCGAAGGTTCGGTCCATGGTGTCCAACATTGCGGAATTCGACTATATCACCTGCGGCACGGAGATGGAAGCGCTGATTCTGGAATGCAACCTGATCAAGAAATACATGCCGAAGTACAACATCCTCCTGAAGGATGATAAGACCTATCCCTACATCGAAGTGACCATGAGCGAAGAGTTCCCCCGGGTAATCCGCACTCGGGAGGTCAAGCGGGATGAGAATCGGTATTTTGGGCCCTATTCCGATAGCACCGCTGTGTGGCGAATTCTGAAAATGATTGATGAAATGTACCCCCTGAAGAAATGCAGTACCCTGCATTTTCCGGAAAACACCCGCCCCTGCCTGAATTATTTTATCGGAAAGTGCAAGGGCATCTGCGTGGGAAAAGCGGACCGGGAGGAATACCTGGAGATGATCCGGGACATTCTGGGCATTCTGGGCGGAAGGGATGCGGGGGTCATCCGGAAGCTGGAAAGAAAGATGATGGAAGCGTCGGATGCTTTGAAGTATGAGGAGGCGGCGAAATACCGGGACTACATTCGGGCGCTGCGGTCCCTCAGCGAGAAGCAGCGGGCCACCATGGTGCGGGAACACGATATCGATATCCTGATTCCGATTCGGACCCACCGCAATCAGATTGTGGCGCAGTACCGGGTGCGGGAAGGCAAGATGATCGGCCGGGAAATCATCTATATGAACGACGAGACGGAATCCACCCGGGAGGAGCTGCTCAGCGCTTTTCTGAAGCAGTATTACCTGTCTACATCCCGGATTCCCAAAGAGGTGATTGTGCCGGTGCATCCGGAAGAAGAGGACCTGATTTCCGAACTTTTGAACCACATCGATGAGATGAACGCGAAAGCGGGAACGGATGTGCCCCACAAAACCCGGCTGTACATACCGGAGCGAGGGGAGAAAAAGGCCATCCTGGACATGACCCTGGCGGACTCGGTGGAGTTGGCCCGTTCCCTGGACGAGAGAGCCGATCGAGACGAGGAACGAAAGAAAAATCTGCGGCAGAAGATTTCGGAGCTGATTCGCCGGGCGGCGGAAATCGATGGGGCGATTCCCCGGCTGCTGGAGGAGGACGATGAAGAGGAGTATCGGGTGGAAGCCTACGATATCTCCAATATGAACGGCCTGGATACGGTGGGCGCCATGGTGGTGTACGAGGGCAGCCGACCGGTGCGGAACGATTACCGAAAGTTCCGGATTCGAACTGCCGAGGGCGACGACTACGGCAGTCTGCAGGAAGTGATGTACCGGAGGCTAAAGCGGGCCCGAGAAGGGGATCCGGGTTTCAGCCGGTATCCGGATATCATGTTCATCGATGGAGGACTGGGACAGGTGCATGCGGTAAAAGCAGTGATGGATGCGTTCCGGTTAACGATTCCGGTGGTGGGCTTGGCAAAAGACGATGCCCATCGAACCCGCGCGGTCGTGTTCACCGACGGAAGTGAAATCGATTTGAAGTCGGAACCTCTGCTGTTCAGCTATGCGGGAAACATTCAGGAAGAAGTGCACCGTTTCGCCATTACCTTCCATCGAGGTACACGAGGAAAGAAGATGACACACTCCGTGCTGGAAGAAATTCCGAAAATCGGGCCGAAGCGGCGGAAGGCGCTGATGGAGAAATTCCGCAGCATCGATGCGATTCGAAAGGCTTCCTACGAAGAATTGATGGAAACGGAAGGGATGAATTCCCAGGCGGCAGAAAGTGTTTTGGAATTCTTTCAGCAATAACTTGCTATTTAAAGATATTCATGGTATATTTTGAATTACGATTTATCTCTCCGGAAGGAAGGTGGATCGGGAAATTACATTTATGTTGAAGGTAAGGAGAGTAGCGAAATGGCGGAAGATCAGAACAAAGAGCTGCTGGAAGAAGAAACTGAAGATGATTTCATCACACTGGAATTTGATGACGGTACAGTAGTGGAGTGCTACATTACAGGTGTATTCGATCTGAACGGAAAGGAATACATTGCACTGGAGCCGGATGATGGCACCGATGATGTATATATTTACGGATATAAGGACAACGGTGACGACACGTTCGATTTGGTTGAAATCGAGAGTGAAGAGGAGTTCGGCGCAGCGGTTGAGGAATTCGATCGTCTGATGATGCAGTAATGAAATAAGGCTTTTGCGCCGTTTCAAAGCGGCGCAAAAAACTTTTTTAAAAAAGGGGTTTACAAGCCACCCTAAAGTGTGTATAATAACTATTGTGAGTTGCGAAAGAAACAACTCAGAAAAATAAATCTGCGGATGTGGCGGAATTGGCAGACGCGCACGGTTCAGGTCCGTGTGACCACAAATCATGTGGGTTCGAGTCCCACCATCCGCACCAAGAAAAGCGATATTCTGCGGAATATCGCTTTTTACTTTTATCGGAGGAAAATAAGAAATAAATGGATAACAGACCGATTGGTTTTTTTGACTCCGGACTGGGCGGCCTTACCAGCGTATCTGCACTGCAGAGCCGGCTGCCGAAAGAACGGGTGATATATTATGGGGACACGGCGAGAACCCCTTACGGATCCAAGTCCCCGGAGACAATTCGAAAGTTCGCTTCCCAGATTGTGGACTATCTGGTGAGCAAGGATGTGAAAATGGTGGTGATTGCCTGCAACACCGTGACTTCCCTGGCGTTGGATGATTTGCGGCAGCAGCACCCGGAACTGCCGATTATCGGCGTCATCGAACCGACGGTTCGGAAGGTGGTGCAGAGCCACTGTCCGAATGTGGGAATCATCGCTACCAAAGCGACCATTCAAAGTGATGTCTATGCGCGGCTGCTGCACAACCTGGATCCGTCCATTCGGACCAGCAGCCTGGCTTGCCCGGCGTTCGTGCCGCTGATTGAAGAAGGCATCATCGACAACGAAATTATGGATTTGACCATCCGCTACTACATGGACGATTTCGTTCGGGAAAACGGATTTAATCATCTGATTCTGGGATGCACCCATTATCCGATGATTGCGGATAATCTGAAGCGAATCTACCCCAACATGAATCTGATCAGCTCTTCCGAAGCGGTCATCGATGAGGTGGAGGAGGTGCTGGCGGCTCGGGATCAGTTTGCCGAGCAGCGGACCGAGGAGGACCGGTTCTATGCCAGTGACCTGTCGGATAACTTTATCCGGATGACGGATCGGCTGACAGAGGGAAAAAATTCCAGGATAAAACTGAAAAAAATGGAAGAATAAGGGGGATTATCCCCCAAAAAGTCATTTTATGGAATGGATGTGTGCAAGATTGAGCCCTATCCATTGACAATAATGGCTTTTTTATGTAAAATTACTTGATATTGTTGATATTTTGCCGCGATGCGGCCAGTGGGAGATAATATGGAAACAGAATACAAGTATCGTCTGGATGATGCATCTTTGATTCAGGAGATTATCGACGATCCCATGCTGGATGAATATGTAGACCGGGATTCCTTGGAGAAGATTCGGATGCATGCCGTGTATTTTGATACGGACGACATGGATTTGAGACAATCCGGAATTGCGTATCGAATTCGATATGAGAACGATCGGATTACAGCAACGATTAAGTGGGATAATCACGTGGAGAATGGACGTCATTCCAGAGAAGAATTTAATCTAGTCATAACGGATGAGCGTTTCGCAGAGCATCCGAACATTGAAGCATTTGAGTCCAGTGATGCGTATGATGTGTTGCTGAAGGCAGCCGGTCATAAGGAGCTTCACAAGAAGGTGGAAATGGATTTCACCCGGAAGCTGATTAAGGTGGACACCGGCAATTCCATCAGTGCGCTTTCCTTCGACGAGGGCGTGATTCACGGATTGAACGGAGACAAGGACGTATTGGAGATGGAGCTGGAATGGTACTACGGAAATTCGGAAGATTTCCGGGACATTGCAGAATCTCTGGCAGAGAAATATTCTCTGGAGCCGGAAAACATCTCGAAGCTGCAAAGAGGATTTTTACCGGACGACGAGCCGGAAAAATAAAACAAATTAAGTTCGTTTTTCAGGAGGAATATTAATGAAAACTACTTTTATCGCAAAAGAAGGCAATGATGCAAAGTTTACTATGGTTTTTACCGGTGAAGAGTTCGAAAATGCTGTAGTAAATGCTTATAAGAACAACAAGGATCGCTTCGAAATCAAGGGCTTCCGTAAGGGAAAGGCTCCGAGAAAGATGATCGAGAACACCTATGGCGAAGATATCTTCTATGATGAAGCGCTGAACGACCTGCTGCAGAGCGGTTATCCGGCAGCTCTGAACGAGTTGGAGCTGGAAGTTATCGATCAGCCGAAACTGAACCTGGGCGAGCTGAAGAAGGGCGAAGATGTTGAAATCACCGCAACCGTTGCTTGCTTCCCGGAAGTTGAAGCAAAGGATTACTTCGGTCTGGAAGTAGAGAAGATTGAGCACGAAGTAACCGATGAGGATATCCAGAGAGAACTGGAGAGAGTTCAGAAGGCTCATTCCAGCATGGAAACCGTAACCGACCGCAAAACGGAAGAGGGAGATACCGTTGTTCTGGACTTTGACGGTTCCGTAGACGGCGTTCACTTCGACGGCGGCAAGGCAGAGAATTTCGACCTGAAGCTGGGTTCCGGACAGTTCATCCCGGGTTTTGAGGATCAGCTGGTTGGAAAAGAAGCCGGCGAGGAAGTAGACGTTCACGTTACTTTCCCGGAAGGTTATCAGGCAGAGAATCTGGCAGGCAAGGAAGCGCTCTTCGAATGCAAGATTAACGAGATTAAGAGAGAGGTTCTGCCGGAAATTAACGATGAGCTGGCAAGCGATGTCAGCGAGTTCGAGACTCTGGAAGAGTACAAGAACTCCATCCGTGAGAGAATGCAGAAAGAGGATGACGAGAGAGCAGACAGCATCATGAAGGACAGCATGGTTCAGAAGCTGATCGACGTGAACAGCGTAGACACTCCGGCATCCATGGTAGAATCCGAAATCGACACCATGATTCAAGGAATGCAGCAGCAGCTGGCATACCAGGGTCTGTCTCTGGAGCAGTATCAGAAGTTTACCGGAATGGATATGGCTGCAATGAGAGACCAGGCTCGTATGGATGCAGAGAAGAGAGTTGCATCCAGAATCCTGCTGAAGGCCGTAATCCGTCAGGAGAACATCGAAGCAACCGAAGAGGACGTCGATAAGGAAATGGCAGATTTCGCTGCTCAGTACGGACAGTCTGTAGAAGATGTGAAGAAGATGATCGGAAACGACCTGCACTACTTCGAAGAGGATGTTAAGATGAAGAAGGCCATCGACATGATGTTCGAGAAGGCAAATTTTGTTGCTGCTAAGGCAAAGGAAGAAGAATAATCTATGAATACAATTCCAGTAGTTGTTGAACAGACCGGAAACGGCGAGCGCAGTTACGATATTTATTCCAGACTGCTGAAGGATCGAATCATTTTCATCGACCAGCAGGTGGACGAGCACCTGGCCAGCATTGTGGTGGCGCAGCTCTTGTTCCTGGAAGCGGAAGACCCGGAAAAGGATATTAATATCTACATCAACTCTCCGGGCGGAATGGTGACGGCCGGCTTGGCGATTCTGGATACCATGAATTACGTAAAACCGGATATTTCTACCATCTGTGTGGGCCTGGCTGCCAGCATGGGGGCCGTTCTGCTTTCGGCGGGAACCAAAGGGAAACGATATGCTCTGCCCAACGCGGAGATTATGATTCATCAGCCGCTGGGGGGCGCACAGGGCCAAGCTTCCGATATTAAGATTCAGGCCGATTGGATGATGAAAACCAAGGAACGTCTGAACCACATTCTTGCTGAAAATACGGGAAAAGATCTTTCCATTATCGAGCGGGATACCGACAGAGATAATTTCATGTACGCAGATGAAGCGGTGGAATACGGACTGATCGATCGGGTATTGAAGAAGTAATAGAGGAGAATCTGTGAGTAAAAAGAACGAAAACAATGAGCTGGTCTGCTCCTTTTGCGGGAAGACCAGCTCGCAAGTCAAGAAAATTATCGTGGGACCGGATGTAGCAATCTGCAACGAGTGCATCGAGCTGTGCGAATCCCTTCTGGATGAGAAAGAGTTCGTGGAACCGAAGCACATGGAGGAACTTCCGAAGCCAAAGGATATTGCGGATTTCCTGAGCGACTACGTCATCGAACAGGATGAGGCGAAGAAAAATCTGGCCGTTGCGGTGTACAATCACTACAAAAGAATCCGCCATTTGGAGGAGAATGCCGGCGATGAGAAGAACAACGTGGAAATCCAGAAGAGCAACATTCTGATGCTGGGACCGACGGGAAGCGGTAAAACGCTTCTGGCACAGACCCTGGCAAAAATTCTGGATGTTCCGTTTGCCATTGTGGATGCCACTGCATTGACGGAAGCCGGATATGTGGGCGAAGACGTAGAGAACATTCTGCTGAGACTGTACCAGGCGGCAGACGGCGACCTGGAACGGGCACAGAAAGGCATCATCTACGTGGATGAAATCGACAAGATTGCCCGGAAATCCGAGAACATGTCCATCACCCGTGACGTTAGCGGAGAAGGCGTTCAGCAGGCATTGCTGAAAATCATCGAAGGAACCGTTGCCAACGTTCCGCCGCAGGGCGGCCGGAAGCATCCGCTGCAGGAGTTCATCCATTTCGATACGAAGGATGTGCTGTTTATCTGCGGAGGTGCTTTTACCGGATTGTCCACCATCATCAAACGTCGATTGGGCAATAAGGTCATCGGCTTCAATTCCGATGAGGATCGGGTGGACCTGACGGAGGACCACGAGATTCTGCTGAAGGTGGAACCGGAAGACTTGCTCCGTTTCGGACTGATTCCGGAACTGATCGGTCGTCTTCCGATGATCGTATCCCTTCGGGAACTGACGGAAGAGGCATTGGTTCGAATTATGCGGGAGCCGAAGAATTCCTTGATTCGCCAGTATCAGGAGCTGTTCCGCATGGACGGCGTGGAGCTGGAAATCGAGGACGATGCGGTGAATGCCATTGCCAACAAGGCCATTGAGCTGCATACGGGAGCCAGAGGTCTGCGGGGAATCTTCGAGAAGATGATGACGGACATCATGTTCGAATTGCCTTCTCGGGATGATGTGACAAAGTGCATCATCACGAAGGATACCGTGGAGAACGGTGCGGAACCGGTATTAGAGACAAAATAGCGCTGAAAACGGTGCGAAATAAGAAAACATCAGGCGGCAGGGTTATTTCTTGCCGCCTGTTCTGTATAGATAAAGGGAGGCGCAGATGGAGAGAGAAAGTAGAACGCACATTCCTTACATTGCACTTCGGGGAAAGGCTTTTTTTCCGGATACTTTGGTAGGATTTGATGTGGGTCGGGATAAGTCGCTGAAATCCATTGAAATTGCAATGAACCGGGAACGTCTGTTGGCGGTGTCCGCCCAGCGAAACCCGGAAGTAAACGATCCGTCCGGGGAGGATTGCTACCTTACCGGTGTGCTGATTCGAATTAAGCAGATTGTTCGCCGCACGGATTACGTTCGGGTGCTGGCGGAATGCGGTCAACGAATCCGATTGGAGAATATTTACGAGGAGAACGGTGCGCTGTTCTGTGATTACGTGCAGGCGGAGGATTTGCCGGCAGATGATGAGGAGGAATTGGAAGCATACGTACGGGCGGTAAAAGAAGCCTTCATTCAGTATGCCAAAGTCCTTCATCCCGGAAGTACGGCGGAAGCCCGCGCCATGGTAGAGGACGTGGAGGATCCGGCGGTGCTCACCAACATCATCGCTGAGGATCTGGATGTTTCCTTTGATGAAAAACAAGCACTGCTGGAAATCGATTACATTCCCGGTCGGCTGGAACAGCTGATTGAACTTCTGAATGGCGAAACGAGAATCGCGATGTTGTCTCAGAAGATTCAAACCAAGGTCATGAAGAATATGGATCGAAGCCAGCAGGAGTATTACCTTCGGGAACAGATTAAGGTAATGCAGGACGAACTGGGACGGGAAACCGGCGAGGATGACGATGCGACTCAGTGGCTGAAGAAGCTGGATGAGTTGCAGTTGGAAGAAAAGACGGATGCGAAGATCCGAAAGGAAATCCAGCGTTTTGCCAAAATGCCGGCCATGAGTCCGGATGCCAACGTGAGCCGGACCTATATCGAAACGATTCTGGAGCTTCCGTGGCACGAGGCCAGCAAGACCAACATCAATATCAAACGAGCAGAAAAGATTCTGAACGAGGATCATTACGGACTGGAGAAGGTGAAGGAAAGAATCCTGGAACATTTGGCGGTGATGCACCTGACCAAATCCATTCAGGGGCCGATTCTCTGCCTGGTAGGGCCGCCGGGCGTGGGAAAGACGTCCATCGCCCGTTCCATCGCCAGAGCGACCAACCGGGAGTTCATTCGAATGTCCCTAGGCGGCGTTCGGGACGAAGCGGAAATTCGGGGACACCGTCGCACTTACGTGGGTGCCATTCCCGGACGAATTATCAACAGCATCAGCGAGGTGGGGACCAACAATCCGCTGTTCTTGCTGGATGAGGTGGACAAGCTGGGAAATGATTTCCGGGGAGATCCGGCATCTGCACTGCTGGAGGTGCTGGATCCGGAACAGAACAAGGATTTCACGGATCACTATCTGGAAATCCCGTTCGATCTGTCCAATGTGATGTTCATCACCACGGCAAACACCACTCAGACCATTCCGAGACCGCTTCTGGACCGGATGGAAGTGATTGAACTTTCCAGTTATATTGAAGAGGAGAAGGTTCGAATTGCGGAGGATTATTTGGTCCCAAAGGTTCTGAAGTCCTATGCGATTCGGAAGAACCAGCTCACCTTCTCGGAATCCGCAATACGGGAAATCATCCGGTACTACACCCGGGAGTCCGGCGTGCGGAATCTGGAGCGGCAGATTGCATCCGTATGCAGAAAAGTTGCAAAGCGAATTGTAACGGAAAAGAAAAACAAGTATACTGTAACTAAGAGGAATCTCGAAAATTATCTGGGAGCGAAGATTTTCCGGGAAGATTTGATGAATCTGGAACCGGGTATCGGCGTCACCACCGGCATGGCCTGGACGGCAGTGGGCGGGGTGACCCTGCAGATTGAAAGCGTGCGGATGCCGGGAAGCGGCCATCTGATTCTCACGGGACAGATGGGAGATGTGATGAAGGAATCCGCGCAGACCGCCATGGGATACATCAAGTCCCTGTCGGAAAAGTACGGTCTGGACGCATCTGTTTTTAAGGATAACGATATTCAGATTCACATTCCGGAGGGTGCCACCCCGAAGGATGGTCCGTCGGCCGGCGTGACCATGTGCACGGCGCTGTTCTCCCTGCTGTCCGGAAAGAAGGCACGGCGGGACATCGCCATGACGGGAGAGATTACCCTGCAGGGCAATATCCTTCCGGTGGGCGGAATCAAGGAGAAGGTGCTGGCTGCGTACCAGCAGGGGATTCGCAAAATCCTCTTGCCAAAGGATAATGCGGCGGACATCGAAGAAATTCCGAAATCCGTGCGCAGCCGATTGGAATTCGTCTTGCTGGAGAAAGCAGAGGAGGCGTTCCGAGAGGTGCTGATTTCGGAGGAAAGCGAGAAAGAGAACTAGGATGAGAATCACAAAATCAGAATTGGAAGCGGTTGCGGTAAAACCGGCACAGTATCCGGAAGCGAACCGCTATGAAATTGCCTTTGCGGGCCGGTCCAACGTGGGGAAATCCTCCCTGCTGAATCTTCTCACCGGCCGGAAGGCCCTTGCCAGGGTCAGCGGAAGTCCGGGAAAGACGCGTACCATCAACTTCTATTTGGTGAACGATGATTTCCGGATTGTGGACCTGCCGGGGTACGGGTATGCCAAGCTCTCCCGTTCCGAGACGGAGAAGTGGGGCGCCATGATGGAGGCGTATCTCAGCAAGAGACCGGGTCTTCTGAAGGTGGTGCAGCTGGTGGATATTCGCCACGAGCCGTCGGCGCAGGATGTGCAGATGTACGATTACCTTCGGTACTACGGTCTGGACGGCGTGGTTGTGGCCACGAAGGCGGATAAGATTTCCAAGAACCAGCAGCAGAAATCCATCCGGCAGATTCGGCAGAAGCTGAATATGAAAAAAGAAGATGCGGTAATTCCGGTGTCGGCGCTGAAGCGCACCGGACAGGAGGAGCTGCTGGATGTCATTGAGTCGATTTTAAACAAGGAGAGATCGGAAGATGAGCACAAATGATCATGTAATCGGAAAAATTCTCTTCACGGAGGCGGAAATCCGGAAGAGAGCGGAAGAGCTGGGTGAAGAAATCAGCAATGAATTCAAGGGCGAAGAGCTGGTGGTCATCGGCACATTGAAGGGATCCATTCCGTGGATGTGCGACCTCATGAAGTGCCTGGATCTGGACACCGTCATCGACTTTGTAAAGGCCAGCAGCTACGGTTCCAGCACCACCACCTCCGGTGTGGTGAAGATTTCCATGGATACGGAACTGAACCTGTACAACAAGAACGTACTGGTGGTGGAAGATATCGTGGATACGGGAACCACCCTCAAGTACCTGCTGGAGAAGCTGAACGAGCGCCATCCGAAAACCCTGAAGGTATGCACCATGCTGGACAAGCCGTCCCGGAGAACCGCTGATTTCCATGCGGATTACATCGGCTTCCAGGTGGAAGACCTGTTCGTCATCGGCTACGGCCTGGATTACGACCAGAAGTACCGAAACCTGCCGTACATCAGCTATCTTCAGAACGAAGGAAAATAAACAATAATTCCAGACAACCTTGCAAGGAGGCGGAGAAATGAAAATCAGATTTTGCGGAGCAACCGAAGGCGTTACAGGATCCTGTCACCTTCTGATTACGGATAAAGCAAACGTGCTGTTGGATTGCGGGCAGTTCCAGGGCGGGAAAGCCCAGGATCGCCTGAACTACCGGGAGTTTCCCTTTGAACCGTCCGAAATCGATTGTCTGGTGCTGAGTCACGCACACATCGATCACTGCGGGCGGATTCCCCTTCTGGTAAAAAGAGGTTTTCGCGGAAACATCTTCTGCACCAAAGCGACGGCGGATCTTCTTCCGATCATGCTCCGGGACAGCGGGTATATCCACGAGAAGGAAGCGGAGTGGGCCAACAAAAAGGCGGAACGAAAAGGACAGCCGCTGGTTCAGCCGCTGTACACGGTGGCGGACGCGGAGGAATCCCTTCGCTATGTGCATCCGGTTCTGTACGATCAGCTCATTGAGGTGAGTGAGGGCATTCACGTCTGCTTCAACGATGCGGGCCATATTCTGGGATCGGCGGAAACGGAGCTCTGGGTGCAGGAGGGCGATGCGGAGACGAAAATCGTTTTCTCCGGGGACCTGGGGGTGAATCACCGGCCGATTCTTCGGGACCCTACCATCATTCGCCATGCGGATTATGTCATCATGGAGAGCACCTATGGAAACCGTCTCCATCCGGAGAACGCCATGAGCATCGAGAAATTGGTAAAGGTGATTCTCCGCACGGTGGAGCGGGGCGGAACGGTGGTAATTCCGTCCTTTGCCGTAGGACGAACTCAGGAGATGATCTACCAACTGAACATGCTTTACGATGAGAATCCGGAGATTTACGGAAAGCTGAAGAACGTTCCGGTGTACATCGACAGCCCGATGGCCAATGCGGCGACGGAGGTCTTTAAGAAGAACACGGCGGTGTTCGACGACGACTTCAAAGCGTTTATGGATAAGGGCGATCATCCGCTGGAATTCAAAAATCTTCATTTTACCCAGTCCACGGAGGAATCCCAGGCGCTGAATAGCGATCGGAAACCGAAGATCATCATTTCTGCCAGCGGCATGTGCGAAGCCGGCCGAATTCGCCATCACCTGAAGCACAACCTGTGGAACCCAAAGTGTTCCATCGTGTTCGTGGGATACCAGGCGGAAGGCACCCTTGGCCGGAAATTGGTGGAAGGTGCGGAATCGGTGAACCTCTTTGGCGAGGAGATTCAGGTCAATGCGGAAATCGTGAATCTGGAAGGCTTCTCCGGTCATGCGGATCGGGACGGATTGGCGCATTGGGTGGGCTCTTTCGTTACCCATCCGGTGGTATTCTTGGTGCATGGCGAGAAGGAATCCAAGGAAAATTTTGCCGCTTACCTGGGGGAGAATCTGGATATCCATCCGATTGTGATACAGCAGAACAGTGAGTTTGAACTGGTTCCGGGACGCCGGCCGGAAGGAACTCATATGGAACCGGTATCCACGTTCCAGCTGGATGCGGATGAAATCAATGCCCTCCGGAACAAGATTTCCGGACTCAGCAGTTCGATTGGAGATTTGCTGAACACCGCTGCGGTGGAAACCGGAAAGAACATCAGTCCGGAACGGCTGATTGAAATCAACAACATCATTCAGGAACTGGCGGAATCGGAAGCCAACCTGAAAGCGACGCTGTTGGAGGAAGCGGAAGAAGGGCGAGTCTCTGAATGAGAAGTTTAAGAATCCCGGGAAAAAGTACTTTTTTTGAGGGTTTCAGTCCTTTCTTTTTCAAGTGAATGTACAGCACCATCCTTTGGCGATACAATGGAGCCGAAAGGATGGTGTTTTGTTATGAAGGAATATCAGATTCAGAAGGATCGGAAGCGAGTTCTTCCCAGCGAAGTGTATTATCAGTGTCTATGGGTGGTAAAGGATATGAATCGGCTCCAAGAGATTGCCGGAATGGAATTTCGCCGGGAGATGCTGGCGGAGGATGTGCTCACCTACGGAAATACGGCAATGCAGGAAAGTCCGGTGGCGGCAGAGGCGATGTTTAAACTGGACTGCATCCATCGGGCATTGATGGAGATTCCGGAGATTTACAGGGAGGGGATCATCGAGAATATTCAGACCCGAAGGACCGGGTATCCATGTTCTGCCCACGAAAATACCTGGAAGAAATGGAAGCAGCGTTTTATCTATATGCTGGCGGAAAACCTGCGGTTGATTCCGTAAAAAGTGTACTGAAGGGGAATTTTTTTTATGATATGATGGGGCTGTCAGATAGGGCGATACGAAATTACTGGCGAATGACGTAACGTCTCTATTGTTTTCACTTCTATTATTTTAAGATGCGAGTGCATCTGGGTATCGGCGGCAGCAATGCCGCCACTTTTTTGTTTTACGCTTTATTCCGGAATAAAAAAGTGATAGAATATTTAAATAAACGATAAAACTTATTTGTAAAGAGATTAATATATATAGGGAGTGTTTTATGGCTTTTCCGGAAAAAACATTGCAATCGGAAGTGGTGTATGACGGTCCGATTTTTCGAATTCGCAAAGATAAAGTGACGGTAGTGGGCGGAAAGACCTCCTATCGGGATATTCTGGAGCACAACGGTGGGGCGGTGATTCTGGCGGTAAAAGAAGACGGCAGAATTCTCATGGTGCGGCAGTTCCGAAAGGCGTTGGAGCGGGAGGTGCTGGAACTTCCGGCGGGAAAGATTGACGGCGATGAGGATCCCATGGACACGGCACTTCGGGAATTGAAGGAAGAAACAGGCTACCAGGCCGGGAGCATTCGGCATCTGACCACCATCAGCCCGAGCTGCGGATACACCACCGAGCTTTTATACATTTACCTCTGCAAGGATTTGACGCCGGGAGAGACCCATTTCGACGATACAGAGGATTTGGACCTTTATGAATACACGGCGGACGAGTTGGTGGATCGGATTATGAAGGGTGAAATTCAGGACGCAAAGACCATCGTGGGAGTTCTTTTTGCCCGAACCGCAGGAGAAATATAGAAGACACAGGAGACGAAGATGGATGCCTTCATTGAATATTTAAAGAATACGAAAAACAAGGCGGAAAACACTCTCGTTGCCTATCGCCGGGATTTGAAAGCCTTCGAGGTCTTCCTGGAGGGCCGCGGCGGAAAGAGTTTGAACGACTGCAAGGAAAGTGATGCAGCCGCTTACATATTGGAACTGAATAATGAAAGTAAGTCCAAGGCGACGATTAACCGAAAAATTTCTTCTCTGCGGGCATTCTACGATTACAAAATCGATGAAGGGGAACGAGAAACCAATCCTTTTCAGAAAATCAAATCGGCGAAAAACGATAAGCGCCAGATTGAGTTTCTGACGGTGGAAGAGGTGAATCATATGCTGTCCCTTCCGGATGATTCTGCCAAGGGCATCCGGGACAAGGCGTTGCTGGAGTTCATGTACGGAACGGGCGCTCGTGTGACGGAGCTGGTGCGCCTGCGATTCTCGGACATGAATCTGCGGATGAACTTCGTTACGCTGAAGGACAACGACGGAGAGAGCCGAATCGTGCCGATTGGATCTTATGCTCACGCCGCGATGAAGAAGTATATGGACGAAGCTTACGAAGAAATCAAGGGCGAGCCGAGAGAAGAGGACGACTACATTTTCATCAACTTCCGAGGCCAGGCGCTGACCCGTCAGGGAATCTGGAAGATTCTGAAGGAATACGGTAAAGAGATGGATATCGAAGAGCGGATGACACCGCAGATTCTCCGGAACAGCTTTGCGGTACACATCCTTCAGAACGGCGGGGATTTGAAGACCCTTCAGGAACTGATGGGCTTTGAAGATATGTCCGTAGGCATTGCGTATCTGGCGGTGTTGAATGTGCGGATTCGGGACGTGTACCAGCGGACCCATCCGAGGGCATAGAAATAATATTTTTTTGAAAAAAGTGTTGAAATCAGTCACTCATTGTGATAAAATTTGATAGTTATTACGGGCGGTCCTCTGGTGATTGACAGCATGGCTTAAGAAGCCGGGAACGACATTTATTATTTAAAGAGAAACCACGAGCGTCTTGGAAAGGAAGGAGGAATAACAATGAACGTAATTGATTCGATCACAAAGGAATACAAGAAGAACGATATTCCGGAATTCAACGTTGGTGATACCGTAAGAGTTCACGTTAAGATCGTTGAGGGTCAGAGAGAAAGAATTCAGGTATTCGAAGGATATGTCCTGAAGATGCAGGGCGGCGGAATTTCTGAAACATTCACAGTAAGAAGACTGGCTCAGGGTATTGGTGTAGAGAAGACTTTCCCAATGCATTCGCCGAAGGTAGCAAAGATTGAGGTGCTGAAGCGCGGAAGAGTTAGAAGAGCGAAGCTGAACTACATGCGTGAAAGAACCGGTAAGGCTGCAAGAATCAAGTCTGCAAAATAAGAACGATTTGCTGAAAATTAAAGAGCATACCTTGGCATTGCCGAAGGTATGCTCTTTTTTATCCGATATTTTCCATTGCGACGACGAAAAAGGAGGCAAATGAATGATTCAGAATATTAACTGGTATCCGGGGCATATGAAGAAGACACGGGAACTGATTCAGGAAAACCTCAAAGCGGTGGACCTGGTCATCGAACTGCTGGACAGCCGGATTCCGATTTCCAGCCGGAACCCGATTATTGACGAACTGGTGGGGGACAAAAGAAGAATCGTACTTCTGGGCAAATCCGATCTGGCGGATTCGGAAGAGACCGAGAAGTGGCAGCGTTATTTTAGCCGGAAGGGGGATAAAACCCTGGCCATCGATGCCCGCTCCGGAGAGAATATCAATCGCCTGTTCAGCATCTTGGACGACGTGCAGCGAGAACAGAATCAGCTGCGGCAGATGAACCGTTCCATCCGGATGATGGTGGTGGGCGTGCCGAACGTTGGAAAATCCTCCCTCATCAACCGGCTGATTGGAAAGAAGAGTGCGAAGACCGGAGATAAAGCAGGTGTGACTCGAGGTAAGCAGTGGGTGACACTGAAGAACGGGATGCAGCTGCTGGATACACCGGGCATTCTGTGGCCGAAGTTCGAGGATCAGCGGGTGGGTCTGTATCTGGCCTTCTGCGGAAGCATTCGGGACGAAATTCTGGACACCCAGGATCTGGCATTCGAGCTGATTAAGGTGCTGGAGAAGCGATATCCGGAATCATTGCAGAATCGCTATAAGTTGGATGAAATACAAGAAGAGACACTGGACAACATGGAAGCCATTGCCTTTAAGCGGGGATTTCTGATGCCGGGAAAGAGAATTGACTACGAGCGCACCGGTCGGACGGTAATCGACGAATTCCGGAGCGGAAAGCTGGGGCGCATTACGCTGGAGACGGTGCCGTCGGAAGGAGAGCCGGAGAATGACTAAGCAAGAACGCCTGGAAAAGATGGAGCAGCGTTTTCAGGAGATGATCCGTCAGGAAAAGGTGCTGCACGAAAAGGGAATTCAATACGTTGCGGGGATTGACGAGGTGGGCCGCGGTCCGTTGGCCGGTCCGGTGGTCACCGCTTGCGTGGTGCTTCCGGAGGATTTTCACGTGCCGGGGGTGGACGATTCCAAGAAACTGACGGAGAAGCGGCGGCTGGCCATGAACCAAGAGATTCAAAGTCGGGCGCTGGCCATCGGCATTGGCATCGCATCACCGGAGGAAATCGATGAGATGAACATACTGGAGGCCACCAAGTGTGCTATGGTACGGGCTTTTCACGATGCCAATGAGAAGCTGGGACGGAAGATTCCGGGCGCAGAAATTCAGCATTTGCTAATCGATGCCCTGGAATTGCCGGACATTTCGGTTCCTCAGGAGGGAATCGTTCACGGAGATGCCAGTTCTGTATCCATTGCGGCGGCATCCATCGTGGCGAAGGTCACGCGAGATGCCTACATGGTGGAGATGGGAGAAAAATATCCCGGATATGCGTTCGAAAGCAACAAGGGGTATGGCACTGCTGCCCATTACGACGGAATTCGGGCGCAGGGCATTACGCCGATTCATCGGAAGAGCTTTCTCAAGAATCTGGAAAGCCGTCACGGCGGCAAGGCGGTGGAGCGTACCGGGGCCAAGAAGATGACCGGAAAGAAGGTATATGCCGTTCGGGCCGGCCGGGAGACCGGCATCTTTCAGACCTGGAAGGAGTGTCAGCGGCTGGTTACCGGATATCCCGGTGCGGAGTACAAGAGCTTTACCACTTGGGAAGCAGCAGAGGAATACCTGGGAAAGAAGCAGGACGTGCAGGCGATTCCGGAAACAGCGGCGGAAATCTATGTGGACGGAAGCTTCGATGTGCGCACCGGCAAGTTCGGATGCGGCGTGGTGATTCTGTATAAAGGAGAAGTAATTACCTTGAAGCACGGATACGACGACCCGGCATCGGCGGAGCTGAGAAACGTTGCCGGCGAGGTGATGGGAGCGGTGAACGCGATTCGCTATTGCCAAGAACACGACATCGATGAGGTGTATATCTATCACGACTACAACGGAATCGGCAAGTGGGGAGATGACGAGTGGAAGGCGAATCTCCCGCTGACCCGAAAGTACAAGCAGTTCGTGGCGGACGCCCGGAAAAACATGAAGATTGTTTTTGTCAAGGTGGAAGCCCATACCGGGGTAAAATATAACGAGATGGCGGACCGTCTGGCAAAAGACGCTATTGGACTTTTTTAGTCTGTGTGATATAATTGTCCTGTCTATTTTATGAAGAATCACTGAAAGGGTAGAACAAATGGCCAAATTATTGCGTGGAGCGCCGGTGAGAGACCTCATCGCGGAACAGCTCCGAAGTGATGTGACGAAGTTAAAAGAAAATGGGGTATGTCCAAAGGTGGCGACCCTGCGAGTGGGAGATCGTTCCGGGGATGTGTATTACGAGAATGCCATCCGGAAGAACTCCGATAAATACGGTATTGAATGCGTGAATCGAGTCTACACGGAGGAAACGTCCCAGGAAGAGCTGGAGAAGGGACTGGCGGAATTGAACGGAGACCCGTCCATCCACGGAATCATCATGCTGATGCCTTTCCCAAAGTTTGTGGATGAAGCTCGGATGAAACGATTGCTGGCACCGGAGAAGGATATCGATGCCATCACGGACGCATCCTATGCCAATCTTTTTGATGCGAAGAAACCTTTGGATGATTATTTTTGTGCCTGCACTGCAGAGGCCTGCATGGAAATCCTGCAGAAGAACGATGTGGAACTGCAGGGAAAGAAAGTGACCATTGTGGGACGGAGCGTTCGAATCGGAAAGCCGCTGATGCTGATGATGCTGAATGCCAACGCGACAGTGACGGTGTGTCATACCCGCACGAAACCGGAAGACCTGAAGACCGCCTGTGAGGAGGCGGACATCGTGATTCTGGCGACGGGACAGATAGAATCCTACGGACCGGAATTTTTCCGGGAAGGACAGATTATCGTGGATGCCGGCGCGGGAACCGGATCGGACGGAAAGATGGCCGGGGACCTGAATGTCAAGGCACTGACTGCCTGCGATTGGTCGGAAAATGTGGCATACACACCGGTACCGGGCGGCGTGGGAACGGTGACCACCACCCTGCTGTTGCGGAATGTAATGAAGGCCGCAAAGCATTTTTATAAGAAAGAGAACATCAAAAACTTAAATATCAAATAGAAAAGGAAAGGTAAAATACAATGACCTTTACCCAATATTACAAACCGGACGATATGTCCGCCAGCGTGCCGGAACACCTCCAGACAGACGAGGATCTTCAGCAGCAGATTATGGACATCAACCTGCTGTACAGTGCGGCGATTCGCGAGGTAAGCACGAAGCTGGATGTGCTGGGTGATGATTTCCGGATGAAGCATTCCTACGTGCCGATTCACCACATGCAGTCGCGGCTGAAGTCCTTTGAAAGCTTGATGGATAAAGCGGAGCGTTACGGCATTGAGGACCCGATTCACAACCTGGATACGGTTCGGGCAGAGGTATTCGACATCGCCGGAATCCGAGTGGTGTGCAACTACCGGGAAGATATTTACACCATGTCCGAACTTCTCCTGAAGCAATCGGATGTGGATTTGATTAAAATCAAGGATTATTGCAAGAATCCGAAACCAAGCGGATATCGAAGCCTTCACGTGGTCATTTCGATCCCGGTGTTCCTGGTGAACAGTAAGACCACCGTACCTGTGGAAATCCAGTTCCGAAGCATTGCCATGGATACCTGGGCCAGCCTGGAACACGAATTGAAATATAAGAATAAAGGTGCTCTGACGGAGGACATCCAGAAACAGCTGACCCAGTGCGCGAAGACCTTGTCGGATGTGGATGAACAGATGGAGCGAATTCGGCATCAGGTTTTCTGATGACTGTACGAAAAATGGCGAAATACCGGAAATTATTTTTGCCGGATTGAAGATAGGAGAACTAAATGAAAAAGAATCTTGCGAAAACATACGATCCAAAGGACTTTGAGGATCGTATTTATGAGACTTGGGAGGAGTCCGGTGCGTTTAACGCCGAAGTGGATCCGGACAAAAAACCGTTTACCATCGTAATGCCGCCGCCAAATATCACGGGGCAGCTGCACATGGGACACGCTTTGGACCAGACTCTTCAGGACGTGCTGACCCGTTGGAAGCGTATGGAAGGCTACAGCGCACTGTGGCTTCCGGGCAGCGATCACGCCAGCATTGCCACCGAGGTAAAAGTAGCAAACAAGCTCTATGAAGATACCGGCAAGCACAAGAGTGAATTCACTCGAGAGGAGTTTCTGGAGTACGCTTGGGCGTGGAAAGAGGAGTACGGCAGCCGGATTACGAAGCAGTGCCGAAAGCTGGGCGACTCCTGCGATTGGCGGAGAGAGCGCTTCACCATGGATGAGGGCTGCAACAAGGCCGTAACGAAATTCTTCATCGATCTTTACAACAAAGGTTGGATTTATCGCGGAAACCGCTTGATTAACTGGTGCCCGAGCTGCAAGACGTCCCTGTCGGATGCAGAGGTAGAGCACGAGGACGAAAACGGAAAGTATTGGTATTTCCGTTATCCGGCAGTGGATGGCGGAGAGGGAATTGTAGTGGCGACATCCCGTCCGGAGACCATGTTCGGCGATATTGCCATTGCGGTTCATCCGAGTGATGAGAGATATAAGGATTTGGTGGGCAAGAACGTATACCTGCCGATTCTGAACCGGGAGATTCCGGTCATCGCAGACGAGTATCCGGATCCGGAAAAGGGAACCGGTGCGGTGAAGATTACGCCGGCACACGACCCGAACGACTTCGAGGTAGGTGCCCGTCACGATCTTGAAATCCTGAGCTGCATGAATGACGATGCCACCATGAACGAGCTGGCCGGCAAATACGAAGGTATGGACCGGTACGAGTGCCGGAAGGCGTGGGTAAAGGAGCTGGAAGAGGCAGGTTACCTGGTTAAGACGGAAGATATGGTCATTCCGGTGGGTAAGTGCTACCGTTGCCACAACGCTATTGAACCGATGCTGTCGGATCAGTGGTTCGTAAAGATGGAAGAGCTGGCAAAACCGGCCATCGAGGCGGCAACTTCCGGAGAGCTGGAGCACATTCCGGCAAGATTTGAGAAGATCTATCTGAATTGGCTGAACGATATTCATGACTGGTGCATTTCCCGTCAGCTGTGGTGGGGACACCGGATTCCGGCATACTACTGCGACGAATGCGGTGAACTGGTGGTGGCAGACCACATGCCGGAGACATGTCCGAAGTGCGGCGGACACCACTTCCATCAGGACGAGGATGTACTGGATACCTGGTTCAGTTCGGCTCTGTGGCCATTCTCCACACTGGGCTGGCCGGAGAAGACACCGGAACTGGATTACTTCTATCCGACTTCCGTTATGGTAACCGGATACGATATCCTGTTCTTCTGGGTTATCCGAATGGTATTCTCCGCATGCGAAACGATGCACGAAATCCCGTTCAAATACGTATTCCTGCATGGTCTGGTACGTGATGAACAGGGACGGAAGATGAGCAAATCCCTGGGCAACGGAATCGATCCGCTGGTTGTCATCGACCAGTACGGTGCAGATGCACTGAGATTCATGCTGTGCACCGGAATTTCTCCGGGTAACGATACTCGATTCCTGACCAGCCGTCTGGAATCTTCCCGAAACTTCGCCAATAAGCTGTGGAACGCATCCCGATTCACCATTATGAATTTACAGGATGAAGATGGCAATTTCCTGCCGATGGCAGACGAAGCGACTGCCGTTCTCCAGGACGAGGACAAGTGGATGATTTCCAGAGTGAATGCGGCCGCAAAAGCAGTGACCGAATCTCTGGATAAGTTCGAGCTGGGCCTGGCCGGACAGAAGGTATATGAAGTTATTTGGGATGAGTACTGCGACTGGTACATCGAAATCGTCAAGAGAAGACTGTACGGTGAGGACGAGGAGGATAAGAAGACGGCGAGATATGTCCTGCAGAAGACGCTGAAGGATCTGATTAAGCTGCTCCATCCGTTCATGCCGTTCATTACCGAGGAAATCTGGGGATTCCTTCCAAAAGAAGGATCGGAAACCGGTGCGGATGCGATGCTGATTCGGGCATCTTGGCCGCAGTACGACGAGAATCTGGAATATCCGGACGCGACGGCTCGCATCGAAACGGCAATCGC
The DNA here is from genome assembly GCF_029224645.1 of Mogibacterium kristiansenii. Taxonomy (NCBI): domain Bacteria; kingdom Bacillati; phylum Bacillota; class Clostridia; order Peptostreptococcales; family Anaerovoracaceae; genus Mogibacterium; species Mogibacterium kristiansenii. The sequence goes on along the minus strand of NZ_JAQXUZ010000002.1, from coordinate 36,163 downwards.
AGCCATCAAGGCGGTTCGTAACATTCGTGTAGAAGCGGATGCGGCACCGAGCCGGAAACTGAACATGATTGTCCGGACGGATTCCCTGGCGGATACCATTGAAGGTACCGGAGACATCATCCGTAAGATTGCCAACGTGGTGGAAATCACCGTGGAAGGCACCGACGGGGATGCACCGAAGGATGTAATGTCTGCGGTTATCGACGGTGCGGAAATCCTGATTCCGCTGGAAGATCTGGTGGACTTCGAGGCGGAGCTGGAAAGACTTCAGAAAGAAAAGAAGCGTCTGGAAGGCGAAGTAACCCGCGTGGAGAAGAAATTGTCCAACAAGGGCTTCGTGGAGAAGGCACCGGAAGCGGTCGTAAACCAGGAGAAGGAAAAACAAGAAAAATATAAAGAAATGCTGGCAACCGTAGTTGCCCGTTTGGAATCTATGGGAGCGAAAAGTGACAACGAATAGTCAAAAAGTTATTGATGCTATTCATGACAGCACTGCGCGAAAAGGTCCGATGGGATTGGACCGGATGAGAAGACTTCTCAGCCTTCTGGGAAATCCGGAAGAAAAATTGAATATTTTTCACGTGGCCGGGACCAACGGAAAGGGATCCGTGGCCACGTACCTTTCTTCCATCTTGCAGGAAGCGGGATATACGGTGGGCGTACATACTTCGCCGCACGTTATGGTGTACAATGAGCGATTTATGATCAACAACCACCTGATTTCCGATGAGGCCTTTACCCGATACGGGGAGGCGGTTCTGAACTACAATGAATGGCTGAATCAGGAAGGATATGGATACCTGTCCGAGTTCGAAATTCTGACGGCGATTGCTTACCTGTTCTTTGCAGACAACGGTGTGGACTACATGATTTCCGAAGTGGGTCTGGGCGGCGTCATCGATTCTACCAATACTATCGAGCATCCGGTTTCCACCGTTATCACGCAGGTGGGACGGGATCACACGGGCATTCTGGGAGATACCCTTCGGGAAATTGCCTGGAACAAGGCCGGAATTATTAAAGCCGGCATTCCGGTGATTTCGGAAAGTGTGGAACCGGAAACGCAAGAATTCATCCGTTGGAAGGCGGAACAGAAAGGTTCGGAATTTCTGGACGTCTCCGATTCGGAGTACAAGATTGTTTCCCGGCGGCCGGAGATGCTGTTCGATGTGACCATCGGAGAGAAAGAATACCGGGATTTGCACCTGTCCATGCAGGGCGACCATCAAGTACGTAATGCGGTTACGGCGATGATGGCTCTGCTGAAAGCGTGTGAAGAAGGAAAGGTCTCCGTCTCCGAGGAGCATATTCGAGCCGGACTGCAGAAGGCCCGAATCATGGGAAGATTTGAATTTCTTCAAAAGGAAAACCCGTCGGTCATCATCGACGGCGGACACAATCCGGACGGAATTCGGGCCGGAATTACTGCGCTGAAGCAGTATTACGGAGAAGAAATCGAAGATAAAAAGGTTTTGATTGTCTTTGGATGTTTCAAGGACAAGGAATACGATGAAATGGCAGAGGAGCTGGGAAAAGCACCGGCTCATGCGGATTTCATCATTACGGAGCCTCACAGCGAGCGAGCACTTTCGTGTGATGTGCTGACGGAGAAGCTGACCGAGAAGGGGTTCCATTGCACTGCGATTCCTGATGAGAGGGAAGCATACACAACAGCGGTTAATGGTTGCTATGATGTTGTACTGTTCATCGGATCGATATACTTAATTGGAGATATGAGAATACTGTATCAAATGAAAGGATGGTAAAAAATGTTTGACAGAAACGGAAACGATTCAAGCACTTATAATCAGGAGAACATTGCGGAAATCCGCAAGACCTCCCCGAGAGTCGCAGATCTGATTGAGAAGGAATACAATCGTCAGAAGAACAACGTAGAGCTGATTGCTTCTGAGAACTACTGCTCTGAAGCGGTAATGGCTGCATGCGGAAGCTGCCTTTCCTGGAAGTATGCGGAAGGTTATCCGGCAAAGCCGATTGAAAGACATTCCGGAAACAAGGGCAGATATTACGGCGGAACCCGTTACGTTGATGAGCTGGAAGAATACTGCTGCGACATGTGGAGAAAGGTATTTGATACCGACTACCACGTAAACGTACAGCCGCACAGTGGATCTCAGGCAAACTTTGCAGCGTACAAGGCTGTGCTGGAACCGGGAGACACCATTCTTTCCCTGAACCTGGACAACGGCGGTCACCTGACTCACGGATCCGCAGTAAACTTCAGTGGCAAGCTGTACGATGTACATTTCTATAACGTAGATGAAAACGGATTCATCGATATGGAAGACCTGAAGAAGAAGGCAAACGAGCTGCACCCGAAGCTGATTCTCACCGGTGCCAGCGCTTATTCCAGAACGATTGATTTCCCGGCATTCGCAGAAATCGCAAAGAGCGTAGATGCATACTTCATGGTAGATATGGCACACATTGCCGGTCTGGTTGCCGGTGGTGAGCACATCAGCCCATTCGGTTATGCGGACATTATCACCACCACCACTCATAAGACCCTGAGAGGGCCTCGCGGCGGAATGATTTTCTGCAGAGAAGAACTGGCAAAGAAGGTAGACAGTGCCGTATTCCCATATGCACAGGGCGGTCCGCTGGAGCACATCATTGCCGGAAAAGCCGTTTGCGCAGAAGAAGCACTGCGTCCGGAATTCAAGGAATACGCTCATCAGGTTGTTGTAAACTGCAAGGCTTTTGCAGAGGAATTCATCAAGATGGGTTACAATGTGGTAACCGGCGGAACCGATAACCACGTATTCCTGCTGGATCTGTCGGATCACGAATTCTCCGGAAGAGATCTGCAGAACGCACTGGATGAAGTAGGCATTACCCTGAACAAGAACTGCGTTCCGAACGAAAAGCGTTCCCCGATGCAGACCAGTGGTGTTCGTGTGGGTACTGCACCGATGACAACCCGTGGATTCAAGGAAGAAGACTTTATCAAGGTGGCACACCGCATCGACGAAGTCGTGAAGCAGCTGGATGCAGAAAAAGCAGCGGAAAAATAATTTGAGTTATTGAACCGCTACACAAGATGTTGTATAATTAACGCAACATAAGACATATTTGTCATATGACTCAATCATCAAAAATAAATTTAAGGAGGACACTGCCATGGTTAAACTGTTAGTAGGACACAAGGGGAGTGGAAAGACAAAGAACATGATTGATTTCGCGAATAGAGATGCGGAAGAGTGCAAGGGAAGCGTTGTATTCATCAACAAGAATTCCCGCCTGATTTACGATCTGGATCACCGCATTCGTGTTATCTGCATGGAGGACTTCGTTCACATCACAAATGTAAGCGAGTACATCGGTTTTATTTTCGGAATTATCAGTTCCAACAGCGACATTGAGAAATTCTATCTGGATGGAATTATGAAGCATGCGGATATTTCTCTGGAAGTACTTCCTGAATTTATCGAGAAGATCAAAGTGATTTCCAAGGATTACGGGATCGACTTCGTTGTAAGTGTCAGCGCAGAGCTGGAAGAGATGATTGGTGTCAACTTTGACGAGTGTGAGGTTCTGAACTAGTATCGTCGCACTGTGGTAATAAGATGGTTCACAACTTCAAATAGAATAGCGGAAACTTGATTGCATCCTCCCTGCCGGTAAACCGGCAGAGAGGATGTTTTTTTGGTTCTTTTTCAAATGGTGTTAGTGAAGAATAAAAGCAACTTCAAATTCTCCTTGGAGGTCCGGAAGGTGTGGCTTCTCTTGCAATAAATCCAGGAATACAGTATTCTATACCATAAAGAGCACCGTCGGATTTCGAAGTGCTTTACTATAAATAAAGGCAGTGTCATATTACAAGCGAGCGATAGAGGAGGCATAAATGAAAAAAATAAGATAATAACCTCGGTAGTAGTGATGGCGTTATGTTCTTTTGCAATTGCATATGCCACAAATAAGTCAGGGATTATTGTATTTATTCTATCCTGGATAGTTGGTATGCTAGCTTCACTACTTATACAGTATATATGGAGCAGCAAACTAGTGCCTGCAAAATTCTTAGTGAGTATAAGACTGTTGATTTCATTAATTGCAGGAATAATTGTATATTTATTTGCTTTTGTTTGATAATTTGGGGAAACGCCCATAGCAGAGGTGCACAGCGGCGAAAAGCCCCTGAAATTTGGTGCAAGCGAAACGGTACAATAAGGCTTTGCGGGTTTCCTTGTACCAAGTCCGCTGTCGCACATCGGCGAAAAGCCCCTGAAACTTGGTGCAAGCGAAACGGTACAATAAGGATTTGCAGGTTTCCTTGCACCAAGTCCGCTACCATACAGCGGCGAAAAGCCCCTGAAACTTGGTGCAAGCGAAACGGTACAATAAGGCTTTGCGGGTTTCCTTGCACCAAGTCCGCTGTCGCACAGCGGCGAAAAGCACCTGAAACTTGGTGCAAGCGAAACGGTACAATAAGGCTTTGCGGGTTTCCTTGCACCAAGTCCGCTGTCGCACAGCGGCGAAAAGCACCTGAAACTTGGTGCAAGCGAAACGGTACAATAAGGCTTTGTGGGTTTCCTTGCACCAAGTCCGCTGTCGCACAACCAAAAAAGGAGATGAGCCCGCGGCTCATCTCCTTTTTTTTCTGCATATCTTATTTCTCCCGCTCCAAGCGGCTCTGCACTGCCTTCCGGGCACTCACATCGTCCCCTTCCCAGTAGCGCTTTCCGGTGGTGCCGTCCAGATACTTTTCCGCACCTTTGCCCAGCACCAGGACGATATCTCCCGGCTGCGCCATGTCCACGGCAGCCTGGATGGCTTCTGCGCGGTTCTCGATGTATTCGTGAGGGTATCCGTCCTTCATGCCGGCGGCGATTTCATCTGCCACCTTTTTCGGGGCTTCGTCGCGGCAATCCTCCTCCGTCAGGATGGAATAGTCGCAGTACTGGCTGAAGTAGTGTCCGAAAATCTCCCGGTTGCCCGCATCTCTTTTTCCCGGTGCACCGGATACCGTGATAATCCGGCGGATGCCCGGCAGGTCGTGACGCACGTAGTGGAGCAGCTTGTTGTAGCTGTCGTCGGTATGGGCGTAGTCCACGATTACTCGGTAGTCCTGACCGAAACGGATTTCGTCCATTCTTCCCGGGATGGATGGGATGTACTCGAATTCCCGAATCACATCCTCCAGATTCAGACCGGCCTGATCCAGGGTGCCGGCAACGGCCAGTAGGTTGTACAGATTATAGGTCACCTGCAGGTTGGTAGTGACCGGATATTCCTTGCCCTCGTGCACCAGCGTGAAGGACATGCCTTCCGGACTGTAGACGATATCTTTTGCCATGTAATCCGCCGGCTGTTCGATGGCATAGGACATGAATTTGCCGGTGCACAGTTCTTCAATTCGCTTTCCGTACGGATCGTCGATGTTTACCATCGCTACGGCCGTCGGCTTCAGATTTCGGAAGAACAGGGATTTGGCCTGGAAGTAGTTTTCCATATCCTTGAAATAATCCAGGTGCTCCCGGGTGAGGTTGGTGAAGATGGCATAATCGAAATCCACCGCACCGACGCGCTTCTGAATGAGACCGTGGGAGCTGACCTCAATGGACGCTGCCTCGGCTCCGTCTCTGCGCATCTCCTCCAGCGTCCGCTGCAATGGGATGATGTCCGGCGTAGTCAGGGGAACATCGTATTTCTTTCCTTCCATCTGACCGCCGATGGTGCCCAGATATCCGCACTCACCCTTGTATTTGGTGTAAATCTTGCTGATCAGATAGGAAATGGAAGATTTACCGTTGGTTCCGGTGACGCCGAACATGGTGAGGTGCTTGCTGGGCCATCCGTTCAGAGAAGCCGCCGCCTCGTTCAGTGCATCCAGCGTGCTTGGCACCTTGATGTAAATCACACCTTCTTGATCCTTCATCGGCATATCGTGTTCATAGATAATTACTTTTGCCCCGTTATCAACCGCCTGTTCTGCGAAATCGTGTCCGTCCAGAGCAGAACCGTCGATGCAGAAAAACATATCGCCTTCCTGTACCTTGCGGGAATCGATGCATAGATTCATAATATTTTTAACTCCTTTATTTCAATGTATGGTACAATATCTAATGTATTATAGCACACTATGAACCCCTGTTCCATGATTCTATTGTGAGGGCGGGGAAGGATTTAAATGAATACAGGAGGACGAAAATGTCAGACTATATAGTACGAGCAACTGCGGCAAACGAAACGGTGCGTGCCTTTGCCATCGATTCCACGGAGATGACGGCGACCGCCAGAGAGAAGCATCATACCTTTCCGGTAGTCACTGCGGCCATGGGCCGGCTGATGGGTGCAACGGCGATGATGGGCTCCATGATGAAGGGAGAAGATGATAAGCTGACGGTGACCATAAAAGGAGACGGTCCCATCGGCCAGATGACCGTCACCGTGGACAGCCACGGAAACGTAAAGGGTTTTCCGGCGAATCCGTGTGTGGACATTCCGCTGAAATATGCGGGGAAATTGGATGTAGGCGCTGCCGTGGGTGCCGGTACCATGACCGTAAGCATGGATTTGGGATTGAAGGAGCCGTACAATGGTCAGGTGGAACTTCAGACCGGTGAAATCGGCGACGATTTTGCCTATTATTTTACCACTTCGGAGCAGACACCGTCCGCGGTAGGACTGGGCGTAATGATTAATACGGATTCCACGGTTCGCCATGCCGGCGGTTTTATCATCCAGATGATGCCGGACGTGGAAGAGGAAACCATCGCGGCCATCGAGAAGGTGCTGCAGAACAGCAAATCCGTCAGCGAGATGATGGAGGCGGGTATGACACCGGAGGATATGATTCAGGCCCTGCTGGGGGATTTGAATCCGGAAATTTTCGAGACGGTGCCGGTTCGGTTCCACTGCGGATGCACCAAGGAGAAAGTGGCGGGCGCGCTGGCCACTATTCAGACCGGGGAGCTGGATCAAATGATTCAGGACGGAGAAGATATCGAGGTGAAGTGTCACTTCTGCAATTCCACCTATAAATTCTCGGTGGAGGAGTTGAAGGAAATCCTGGCAAAGCGAAACGAAGAAAAATAGTTTGTTGAAATAAACAAAAATCAATATAAAATTTAGTGAAAAATACTGGACAAATGCGGCGGACGGTGGTATCATTATACTCACGTTCACAATTATTGGGGAAAGGAGATACAAAACCATGAACAATCTGTATTTTGCGGCAGTATTTTTCTTCTTTTTTGGGTTTTTCTTTTTCAAGAAAGACGTCTTTTGCTGCGGCAGATTCAGGTAGAGGTGGTTTCTTTTTCTGAATTGGAATGATGGCCTGCAGCTTGCTGCAGGCTTTTTTTAGTTACGGAGGGTATGAATGATTATCACACTGAAACCTCATACAGAGGAAGAGCAGAAAGATCAATTGATGCGTTGGCTGTCCGGAAGGGGACTGGAGGTTGATGTATCGGAAGAGGACGACCATGAATTGCTGCGGCTGATTGGAGATACATCCGTAGTGGATGTGAGCATGGTGGAAATGCTGAACATGGTGCAGAACGTGCGAAAGATTTCCGCACCCTATAAGAAGGCCAACCGCCTGTTTCACCCAAAGGATACCGTCGTGGATGTGCACGGTACAAAAATTGGCGGGGGATATTTTTCCGTAATTGCGGGACCCTGCTCTGTGGAATCCGAAGAGCAGATTATCGGAATTGCCAAACGGGTGAAAGCCGCCGGGGCCACCATGCTGCGAGGCGGTGCTTTTAAACCCCGGACGTCCCCCTATGCGTTTCAAGGAATGAAGGCCGACGGCATCGAATTGCTGGTGAAGGCCAAGAAAGCCACCGGTCTTCCCATCGTTACGGAAATCATGAATGAGAATCACCTCCCGCTGTTCGAGGAGGTCGATGTGATTCAGGTGGGGGCTCGGAACATGCAGAATTTCGAACTGCTGAAAGCACTGGGGAAGACGCGAAAGCCGATTCTCCTGAAGAGAGGATTGGCCAACACCTTGAAGGAATTGCTGATGAGTGCGGAATACATCATGGCGGGAGGCAACGAGAACGTTATCCTGTGCGAGCGAGGCATCCGCACCTTTGAACCGTACACCCGGAACACACTGGACATTTCCGCCGTTCCGGCGCTGCACGAGCTGACCCACCTTCCGGTGGTGGTGGATCCCAGCCATGCCACGGGCAAGTCATCCTTCGTGGATTCCATGGCTTCGGCGGCAGCGGCCTGCGGAGCGGACGGCATCATGATTGAAGTGCACAACGACCCGGCCCATGCTTTAAGTGACGGCCCCCAGTCCCTCACGCCGGATCAGTTTGATGGAGTGATGGAGAAAATCCGCAGGGTGCGTGCTGCGGTGGGAATGGAGAATTAACATGGAGTTACGACAAATAGGGACCGCTCTCGCGGAGATTCAGCGAGGGGGGAAAATATGCATCATTTCCGACCGCAACGTGGCGTCGCTGTACATGGATATCTGCAGAGAGAGCCTGGAAGAGGCCGGCTATGGTGTGTGGGAATACGTTCTTCCGCCGGGAGAAGCCTCCAAAAACGGAACGAATTATCTTCGGATTCTGGAATATCTGGCGGCGGTGCCCTTCACCCGAAGCGACGGCATCGTAGCGCTGGGCGGCGGCATGGTGGGCGATCTGGCCGGATTCGCGGCGGCGACCTACATGCGGGGAATCAACGTGTATCAGGTGCCTACCACCTTGCTGGCGGCAGTGGATTCTTCCGTCGGCGGAAAGACCGCCATCGACCTTCCTTCCGGGAAGAACCTGGCGGGAGCGTTTCATCAGCCGAAACTGGTTTTACAGGACAGTCGCCTCTTGAACACCTTGCCGTCGGATGTTTACCGGGAGGGTATGGCGGAAGTCATCAAATACGGGATGATTCACGATCGAAAGCTGTTCAAAAGGCTGGAGAATCCGACGGAGGTTCGAAATTCGTTAGACGAGGTGATTGAAACCTGTGTGGGTATAAAAAAAGAATACGTGGAGGCGGACGAATTCGACCGAGGTCTCCGGCACAAGCTGAATTTCGGACATACCCTGGGACACGCCATGGAACAGGCGGAGGGTTACCGGTTGAGCCACGGAGATGCGGTGGCCAAGGGGATGTACTGGATAACCCGAATTTCTGCAGAACAGGGCTGGTGCAGTCGGGAGACGCTGGCTGCGCTGGAGCAGCTGCTTCGGAAATACGATTTTAATCTGACATTGCCGGAGAATCGGGAAGAAATCTACCGAATCCTCTGTTCCGACAAGAAGCGCCAAGGGGATACCATCCGAATGGTGATTCCGGAGGAAGTGGGAAGATGCGCTATCCGGGAATTCCACATCCGGGAGGTGAAAGATCTGCTATGAAGAGAATTGATATCTTGCCGTCCAAATCGGCAGCGCATCGAATGCTGATTGCCGCTGCGCTCTGTGAGGAACCCTGCGATGTAATCCTTTCGGAACGTTCCCTGGATATAGAAGCCACCGAAAACTGCCTGGCGGAAATCCGTCGGGTGCGAAAGGAAGGGGCGACGCCGGAAGGAAATAGCGAAGCGGCAGAGGAAGCGCAGCTGCACTGCGGTGAGAGCGGGTCCACCTTCCGCTTTCTGATTCCACTGGTAGCGGCGCTTGGGATGGACGCGAAATTCTATCCCGAGGGACGACTTTCTCAGCGCCCCCTGTCGCCGCTGGTGGAAGAACTGGAGAAAAAGGGGTTTACCTTTTCACCTTTAGGTGCGAATCCATTTCATGTGAAGGGGCAGCTGGAGCCGGGGGCTTTCCGCATCCCGGGAAACGTGTCCTCTCAATACATCACCGGATTGCTGATGGCACTGCCGCTGCTGGCGGACGACAGCACCATTCGGGTGACCGGAGAACGGCAGTCTGTGGGGTATGTGAATCTGACCCTGCAGGTATTGCGCGAATTCGGTATTGAAATCATTACAGAACGAATGGGAGAGGAATTGGTGTATCGGATCCCGGGAAATCAGAAATATCGAAGCCCGGGAACCTGCAAGGTGGAAGGAGATTGGTCCAATGCGGCCTTCTGGCTCACCGCCGGTGTGCTGGGGGAGGAGGCGGTTCAGGTGACCGGCCTGAATCCGAATTCGGCCCAGGGAGACCGAAAAATAGTGGAACTGCTCCGCCGGTTTGGCGCAAAAATAGAAGTTCAAGAGGATACGGTTACCGCCTATCCCTCCGGACCGTCTCTGCGGGGGATTGTCATCGATGCGTCCCAGATTCCGGACATGGTGCCGGCACTGGCATTGGTGGCATTGGCAGCAAATGGGACAACGGAAATCCGCCATGCGGAGCGGCTTCGTCTGAAGGAAAGCGACCGGCTGATGTCTGTTACGGAAGTACTGAACGCTTTAGGCGGCCGGGTGGAAGAGCGGCCGGATGGATTGGTGATTACCGGAAGGGGCGTTCTTTCTGGCGGAAGAGCGGATGGATATAACGACCATCGAATCGTCATGATGGCGGCCATCGCCTCCCTGATTACAACCGATAAAGTAATTCTGACCGGCAGCGCGGCGGTAAACAAATCCTATCCGACTTTTTTTACCGTATTGGAAGAGAATAAAATGGGAAATAACCTTGAGAGGAGATAGAGAGATGCCTAATTTGGAAGAGTACAGAGAGAAAATCGATGAAATTGACCGCACCCTGATTGAGAAGGTGGATGAACGGATGCGCGTGGCGGAGGGCATTGCGAAATACAAGCAGGCCAACAACCTGGAAATTGTGGATCCGCTGCGGGAACGGGCGCTGATGGAGAAGATTACCGAGGATTCGGCCAGCGATATGGCGTATTACAACCGGATGCTGTTCAGTCTGCTGATGGAGATGAGCGCGGATCACCAGAGACAGGTGACCCACACGGAGTCTCGGGTGGTAAAAGAAATTCGTCAGGCACTGAAGGACACGTCGCCGATTTTCCCGGAGATGGCGGTAGTGGCGTGTCAGGGCGTGCAGGGCGCGTATTCACAGGACGCCTGCGAGCGATTCTTCAAGATGCCGAAAATCATCTATACAAAGAATTTTAAAGGGGTTTTCGCGGCCATCGATGAGGGGCTGTGCCGATACGGAGTGCTTCCGGTGGAGAACAGCACTGCCGGTTCGGTGAACCGTGTCTATGATTTGATGCGGACCTATGATTTTCACATCGTGAAGAGCATTAAAATCAAGATTGAGCACAGCCTCCTGGTGAACAAAGGGGTACAGAAGGCGGATATCAAGGAAATCATTTCTCAGGAGCAGGCCCTGTCGCAGTGCGATGAGTACCTGCGGAGGGAATTCCCGGAAGCGAAGATTACGGTGTGCGAAAACACAGCGGCGGCGGCGAAATACCTGTCGGAATCCGGCCGAAGGGATGCGGCGGCGCTGGGTGCGGAAATCAACGGAGCGTATTACTCCCTGGAAAGCCTGGAACGGGCGGTGCAGGACAGCGATAACAATTACACTCGTTTTATCTGTATCACGAAACCTCTGGAAATCTATCCGGGCGCAAACAAGACCAGTTTCATGTGTACCACGGAGCACACGCCGGGTTCCCTGTACAAAGTGCTCTCCGCCATCAATGCCTGCGGAATCAATATCACCAAGCTGGAGTCCCGACCGATTCCGGGAAGTGATTTCGATTTCCGCTTCTATTTCGACTTTGAAGAATCCGTATACACAGAGCAGTTCATCCGACTGATGAATCATCTGGAAGGGGTGTGCAAGGATTTTCGCTATTTGGGAAGCTACATTGAAGTGTAGAAAATTGAAAAAGTTGATATATAGACAAGGTAAGTCCGGTGTTTTATAATATCTACAGAACAAATGATTAAGGAAAGATATTAGAATATGAGTATATTAGCGGATTTACAGAATGGGCTGGAACAGGGAAAGATGCTGGCGGGAGCGAAGGCGGATGTCGTCTTCGACCGGGTGGCGCAGCACAATCCCATCCCCGATGAAGAGAGCCGAAACGCCTTGGTTCTGGGAGATAATTTGGCCTATATGCAGGGTCTTTTGGAAAATGGATATGAGGGTCGGTTTCGTCTGATTTACATCGATCCTCCTTTTTTTACCAAAAGCAAATTCAACGCCACCATCGACCTGAAGGACCGAACCGGGAAGAATCACAAAATCAAGCATTTGGCGTACGACGATACCTTTGAGCGAAGCCTGGAATGCTACGTGGAGAATATGACGGCACGGTTAATCCTCATGCGGAAGCTGCTGGCAGAGGACGGACTGATTTGGGTGCACCTGGATTGGCACTCCGCCCACTATATGAAGCTGATCATGGATGAGGTGTTCGGGACGAAAAATTTTCAGAACGAAATTATCTGGCAGTACAAATCCGGCGGCAGCGGAAAGAGGCATTTCTCTCGGAAACACGATACCATCCTGGTGTACAGCAAGACCGCCTATTACCACTTGAACGTGCCGAAGGAAAAATCCTACAACCGAGGGCTGAAGCCGTACCGTTTCAAAGGCGTGAAGGAGTACAAAGATGAGTACGGCTGGTATACCATGGTGAACATGAAGGATGTGTGGTCCATCGATATGGTGGGGCGGACCTCGGCGGAGCGAAACGGGTACGCGACCCAGAAGCCGACGGAGCTGCTGCGGCGGATTATCGAAGCCACCACGGAAGAAGGAGACTACTGTGCGGATTTCTTCTGCGGCTCCGGAACCCTTCCGGAGACGGCAGAGGCGCTGAACCGCCACTGGGTGGGCTGCGATACGGAGCCTTTGGCAATTTCCACTACTCGAAAAAGACTGGAGGCTCTGGAGGGAACATACGACTACTTCCGCCAGCGGACCGGAAACAAATACGGTTGGTTCTCGGTAGAAGTGGAGGATTCTGTTCCTTTAGAAAACGGCAAAAACATGTATACGTGCAAGGTCAATCAGTTCCGACCGGAAATCGATTACGGTCATATTCCGTTAAAGGATCGGGATTTGGCCATGAAAATAGGCATTGAAGCGCCGGAGCAATATATCGACCATGTGATGGTGGATCCGGATTACGACGGTACCTTCCGGGGGCGACCCCTTATCAGTGAAACTCCGAGTCAATTCCAATTCCAATCAAATGGGAATTATGCAATAATTCTGGTAGACGTGTTCGGAAAGGAATATTTCTATGATGGACGAAAAGAAAAGCGATAAGGGAAAGAAGTTTTTGCGTTCTGCGATTGTGGTGGTATGTTCCGCTTTTGCCGGTTCTGCCGCCCAGATTTTCGTGATGATTCCTAACGGACTGACCTCCGGCGGACTGCCGGGCATCGTGCGAATCATCACTCATTTTATGCCGTGGAACTATTCGCTGGTGTACTACTGCTTCGGCATGGCCGTGGTGGCATTGGTGTACTTCACCTTGGGGTGGAAGGATGTGCAGAAAATCATCGCCCTGTCCATCGCCTATCCGGTCATCATGTACGGCATGGAGCAGGTGGATTTCTGTCTGCTGTCCCACAAGGATCCGTTCCTGGCTTCCGTACTGGTGGGTGTGCTGTACGGCGCCGCCACCGGTATCGGTTACATCGACGGGTTTTCCTCCGGCGGCACGGATTCTATCGCTCGGGTCATCAAATTTCGGCTGATGAAACACGTTCCAATCGGGCGTATTATGCTTTTCCTGGACGGATCGGTCATCGTGATGTCCGCCTTCGTCTTTGACCGGAACGTGGCCTTCTATGCGTTGATTACTGTTTTTATCACCAGTAAAATAACGGAATCGATTCTTCTGGGTATTTCTGGGGTGCAGGTGTCCGTAGCGGTAATTACGAATGAGCCGCAGCTGCTGGTGGATTTCGTGATGCACGAGATGCACCGCGGTGTGACCACCTATACCTCCACCGGAGAATATACGAAAACGGAACGGAGGTCGGTGCAGATTATCTGTTCTCCGCGGGAGAGCTTGCAGATTAAAAGTTTTCTGGCGGAGCACGATGAGCACGCCTTTGTGACGGTGACAAAGCTGAGCAGCGTCTGGGGGCTGGGAAGGGGCTTCTCCGACATCCACGAGGTGGACAACAACTAGAATAGCGTGAATTAAAAACGCATCCGTACGGGATTAGAATGTACGGATGCGTTTTTCGATGTCTTCGGCGGTGAGCTGAGCCAGCATGTTGAGAGCGGAGTAGGAAAGATCGTCCCCCTCTTTGAGGATTAGATAGCCGTTCACGTATTCGCCCATCTGTTCCAAAACCTCCCGATGAGCTTCTCGAAGCTTCAAGCCGGAGACGTCTGCATACAGGGCATTATCGTAGGATTCCAGTGGCAGGGTAATCCGGTAGTCGGCGGTGCGTGCCCGAAATTCCCCTTGGAGAGGATTGTGGGCGTCCGGGAAAATCGATGCGTTCAGAGGGAACGGCAGTTCCTCTTCCCGGTAATACACCCGGGTGTTCACGTCCGGATTCATCGCCGTCATCTTCTCTACGGAGCAATGCTGAAGGCCGGACAGCTGAAGTTTGTTTCCGGAAATCTTCGGCCGCAGGGACAGACCGGCATTCGGGAGGAGCGGAAATCCGTAGTTGGCCTGGGCTTGATGAAAGTCCCCGTGAAGCAGGAGAGATTGTCCTTCGTCGGAAAACAGACGCCGCAGAATTCGGTAGAGCTGCACCACGTCCTCTCGGTTGTGGGTGAGAAGAACCTTCTCCAGCATCCCGCTGTGGCTTGTGACGTATTCGTAATAAAGGCGAACGCTTTCCCGGCCGGAGATGGCATCGATTCGGTCGGTTCCGATGTGAAAAAAATTCTCCACGGATTTCTGGGAGAGGGCGGACAGCTGTCCCGGAAGTCCGGTGTTCCGCCGAATCCAGGAGTACAGATCCAGGTTGTACATCTTAAGTGTAAAAGGAAAATGAAGGGCCTCCAGTCGCCGGTTCATAAAAGGAATATCGAAGGACGTACCGTTGTAGGTTATCAGGAAGTCCGTTTTTTGCTCATTCAGAAAATCCAAAGTAGCCCGGAGAACTCGGTCCTCTTCATAGGGATCTTCCGCCAGAAACTGAGTTACGGATATTTCATTTTCTCCCGACGGAATGAGCAGTGCCGTCATGATGACGCGGCTGGTATTCCGTCCGTTGGCGAAACCGGTGGTTTCGATATCGAAGATGCAGGGCTTGAGAGAATCATAGTATCGCCGGTACAGGGAACCGTTCAGTTCCGGCATTTTATATTTTCTGCAAAATTTTTTCAAAATACCCCTTCCTTTCCGGTGAATGAAGTGCTATAATGTCAGAGTTGCTTTCTGCAGAGAATTATAACACATCTGCAGCGGGCGGACAGGTCAAAATTTTGAAAACAAAAAAGTTTGAAAAAGTTATTGACATGAGCCCGATACTTTGCTATTATAATATGGCGACGTGAGTGAGAACGAAATTCACAAAGCAATGGAGATGGCGGCGTAGCTTAGTTGGCTATAGCGTTCGGTTCATACCCGAAAGGTCAGTGGTTCGAGTCCACTCGCCGCCACCACTAATGTGGACGCTTAGCTCAGCTGGGAGAGCATCTGCCTTACAAGCAGAGGGTCATAGGTTCGAGCCCTATAGCGTCCACCACATTTATGGCCGGGTAGTTCAGTTGGTTAGACTGCCAGCCTGTCACGCTGGAGGTCGACGGTTCGAGCCCGTTCCCGGTCGCCAAAATATGGTGGGTATCGTCAAGCGGTTAAGACCCAGGGTTGTGGCTCCTGTATGCGTGGGTTCGAATCCCACTACACACCCCATATAGAGGCTATGAAAAATTAATATTGTGTTGTTGGGGTATAGCCAAGTGGTAAGGCAATGGATTCTGATTCCATCATGCGCAGGTTCGAATCCTGCTACCCTAGCCAATTCGGCGACATAGCCAAGTGGTAAGGCTCGGGTCTGCAAAACCCTCATCCCCAGTTCGAATCTGGGTGTCGCCTCCACTACAAAAGAAGCGAGAAATCGCTTCTTTTGTTTTTTGCGATTTTTTACAGAATCCGTATGGAAATGCGAGAACAGAAATCGTAATATAACATGTAGAAAAACGAATGAAAAGAAAGGACGGAAGCGTATGGAATCACCCGGACCAATTGCTTTTACCATCGGCACGATGGAGATACGGTGGTATGGAATTCTGATTGCGACCGGCGCCATGCTGGCGACACTGCTGGCGTATAAGCGGGCGCCGAAGCGGGGGATACAGCCGGACGATGTGCTGGATCTGGTGCTGTGGACACTGCCGATCGGAATCATCGGCGCGCGGGTTTATTATGTAATCTTTTCGTGGAATACCCTGTATCGATACGATCCCATGGAGGCGTTCAACATTCGCGAAGGGGGACTGGCGATTCACGGCGGATTGATTTTCGGCCTGGCGACCGCCTGGGCGATCTGCCGAAAAAAGAACATTCCGTTCCTCTCCATGGCGGATCTGATCTTGCCGGGAGTGGCGTTGGCACAGTGTATCGGTCGTTGGGGAAATTTCTTCAACAGTGAGGCCTACGGCCGGCCTACCAATCTGCCGTGGGCGATTGTGGTGAACGGGCAGCACGTGCACCCTACGTTTTTGTACGAGTCCGTTTGGTGCGGACTTCTGTGCCTGTTCCTTCTCTATGTGGATAACCGGCATCGGCGATTTTCCGGTCAGATTATGTGCCTGTACGGAATCCTGTACTCGGCGGAACGTTTTTTTGTGGAATCCCTGCGGACGGACAGCCTGATGCTTGGGCCTTTTCGGCAGGCCATGGTGCTCAGCGCATTTGTTTTTGTGGGAAGCATCATTCTTTATGTTTTCCTGAAGAGACGAGAAGAAAATTGAAATTAAGTCTGTATGATGTTACAATAAGTATTTGCCGGGAAGAGAAGTGATTTCGGAAATACATGTGAATAAAGATTTTGAGGTGAAATATGAAATTAGGTATTGTGGGTCTCCCAAACGTGGGTAAAAGTACGCTGTTCAATGCGATTACGAAGGCCGGTGCGGAAGCGGCGAACTATCCGTTCTGCACCATCGAGCCGAACGTGGGCGTGGTGACGGTTCCGGATAAGAGACTGCAGGTGCTGCACGATATTTACAATTCGAAGAAGACCATTTACACCACCATCGAATTCTGCGACATTGCAGGTCTGGTGAAAGGTGCGTCCAAAGGAGAAGGATTGGGAAACAAGTTCCTGGGTCATATCCGGGAGGTTTCGGCAATCGTGCACGTGGTTCGCTGTTTTGAGAATGACAATATCGTTCATGTGAACGGTCATATCGATCCGCTGGAGGATATCGATACCATCAATACGGAGCTGATTTTTGCGGACCTGGAGGTTCTGGAGAGAGCCATCGCCCGGACGCAGAAGAACATGAAGGCGGACAAGAAGCTGGGATCCAAGCTGGCGATTCTGGAGCGGGCCAAGGAGTGGCTGGAAAGCGGAAAGAATATCCGTGCCATGGAAATGGATGAAGACGATCACGAGGTGCTGGATGAAATCGATTTGCTGACCTCGAAACCAATCATCTACGTAGCCAACGTGTCCGAGGATGAAGTGGCAGATACGGACAATCCGTATGTGAAGCAGGTTTCGGAACTGGCGGCGGCAGAAGGTGCACGCTGCGTACAGATTTGTGCGGAAATTGAGGCTGAAATGGCAGAGCTGGAGGATGAGGAACGGGATGCGTTCCTGGAGGATCTTGGTATCGAAGAGTCCGGTCTGGACAAGCTGATCAAGGCATCCTACTCGCTGTTGGATCTCATTTCCTACCTGACGGCAGGCGAACCGGAAGTTCGTGCGTGGACCATCAAGAGGGGCACCAAAGCGCCACAGGCAGCCGGAAAGATTCATACGGATTTCGAGAAAGGATTTATTCGGGCGGAAACCATCACCTACGACCAGCTGGTGGAATGCGGCGGCAATCTGGGAAAGGCCAGAGAAAAGGGCTTGATTCGCTCCGAAGGAAAGGATTATGTGGTACAGGACGGCGACGTCATCCACTTCCTGTTTAACGTGTAAACGGACGACACACAGAAGATTGCTGAAAATTATTTGCAAAACTGCTTGATTTTTGCAAAAGGATTGGTATAATGACTGTAGAGGTTATCCTTAATAATCTCTTTAATCTCTAGTCCCAATACCCTTTTTACGAAACAGACTGCTCCCCTGCAGTCTGTTTTATTTTTTGAAATTATTGCGTTCCGTAATGTGAACTTGAAGTGAATAATAATTTAGCACAAGTTGATAAAAAGGAATAACAGATATGGTATAATACAGGGTAATTTACGTATACAGAGAAAACTGGGAGGTGACCGGAAATGAACGATCCAAGGGATAACAAACTGGCACAAATGCTTGTGAATTATTCCGTCCGGATTCAGCCGGGAGAAAAAGTATTAATCGATTACACCGGGGAGGAGTGCGTTCCCCTGGTAAAAAGAATTGTGCGGGAAGTCTACGCTGCAGCGGGAGTTCCTTTTGTGAAATGCGATCATCCGATTGTCACTCGTGAATTCCTGATGGGATGCAGTGAGGAGCAGGTGAAAATTCAGGACGATGCGGATTTGTATCTGATGAAACAGATGGATGCCTATATCGGGATTCGGGCGGCGGCCAATGCGGCGGAGTTCAGCGATGTGCCGGCGGAGAAATACCACCTGTATGAAAAATACACGGCACCGAGCTTGAATGAACGGGTGGACCACACAAAGTGGGTGATTCTGAGATACCCGACACCGGCGATGGCGCAGCGCATGAACCGGAGCCAGGAGGCTTTCGAGGAATTCTACTACAACGTGTGCACTCTGAATTATTCCAAAATGAATCGCGCCATGGATGCGCTGAAGAAGCGGATGGATGAGACGGATCAAGTGAGAATCGTGGCACCGGGAACGGATGTGACCTTCTCCGTTAAAGGTATTCCTTCGGTGAAGTGTGCCGGTGAATGCAATATCCCGGACGGAGAGGTGTATACCGCACCGGTAAAGGATTCCATGAACGGCGTGATTACCTACAATACGCCGTCGGAGGAACAGGGATTCACCTTTGAAAATATCCGTTTTGAGATTAGAGATGGCAAGATTGTTCACGCCACCTGTAACGATGAGGAGCGGATCAACCGAATCCTAGATACGGATGCGGGCGCACGGTACTTTGGAGAATTTGCCATCGGGGTCAACCCATACGTGTTGCATCCCATGAAGGAAACCCTGTTTGACGAAAAGATCTGCGGAAGCATCCACCTGACGCCCGGAATGTGTTACGAGGATGCGCCCAATGGAAATGAATCGGCGGTTCACTGGGATTTGGTGCTGATTCAGCGAGCGGATTACGGCGGCGGTGAGATATGGTTCGACGGAGAGCTGATTCGGAAGGACGGAATCTTCCTGCCGGAGGATTTACGGTGCCTGAATCCGGAAAATCTTCAATAACTTTGAAATACGGAAGGATGGAAAGAATACATGTGGAATCGCGTTGAAGTGAAAGCAAAAGGAAAAGCCGGATTCAAAAGAAATTATTGGAATTGCGTCGTGGTATCGCTGCTTTTTACGTTGGTAAGCGGCGGACTTAGCGGCAACGAACAGCAAATTACCCGGCAGATTGAGGAGAATTACATGGACCCGGCCACACTCTTGGGATTCATCACCACGCCGAAGGTTATCGGCGGCGCCGCGGTGGGACTGGCTATCGGTATCCTGGTGTTCGGCGCATTAGAGGTGGGCTGCAGCCGGTTCTTCCTGCTGAATCAGCTTCAGCCGGCATCGGTTTCGGAGATGGGCTACGGCTTTAGTCACAATTACGGAAACAATGTGGGCACCATTCTGCTTCGGAATGTGTTCGTGATACTTGGAGTGATTCTCTTTATCATTCCGGGTGTGATTATGTCCTACCAGTACCGAATGGTTCCGTATATTCTCAGCGAGAAGCCGGAACTGGGACCAAGGGAAGCGTTGGATTACTCCAAGAAAATGATGGAGGGTCACAAATTGAATGCGTTCATCTACGACTTTTCCTTTATCGGCTGGATTCTGCTGTCGATGTGCACCCTGGGCATCGTGGGAATTTTCTTTGCGAACCCGTACAAGTATGCATCGGATGCAGAGCTGTACCTGGCCATCCGTTCCGGCGAAATCAAGACACGGGACACTTCGGAGGAGCCGGAAGATGTCCATGTGAATACGTTTGAACTGTAGTAATCAATCAATAATGTGTGCAGATAGGTAAATGTGATGCGAACAGAGAGAAATGAACAAGAGACTGTGAAGAAGGACGAAAAAAAGAACCGGCGAAAAAAGAAGATTGCCAGAGGCATTCTGGCAGTCGTTCTGGTAATCGGTGGCTTTGCCGCATACCGAATTTCAACGGTAAAAGAATTTCCGAACAATGCGAAGGTGGACGGGGTATCCGTTGGCGGATTGACCGTTCGGGAAGCAGAGGAAAAAATCAATCGGGAAGCAAATAAGGTTGAATTAAAGGAAGATGATCGGGATGCGGTAACCGTAAAAACCCAATTTAAGTACGAAATCAAGGATACGCTGAAGAACCGTCAGGCGCTGTCCGTGGTGGATCCGAGAAATTACATGGGCAGCGGTGCAAATTATACCGTGCCCCTAAAGGTGATCGGCGGAGAGAAGGAAACGGCGAAGCGGATTCGGAAGGCGATTCCGGATCACAAAGGAACCGTAGAAACAAAGGATGCCTATATCGACTACGAGACCATGCGGATTGTACGGGAAGTTCAGGGGGATACGCTGGATGTGGAAGCCTTGACGAAGGATGTGGCAGAGAACCGGGAACAGTCGCCGAACGAAATTGTTTTTACATTTAAAAGTAAAGACTACATCGCAACGCCAAAGGTGAAATTCGACGATCTCCAGAAGGAGCTGAAGTTTGCGAAATACTATCTGGCCGATGGATTGACTTTGCGGGCAGATTCCGGAGATACGGTGAAAATAACACCGAAACAGCTGTCGAAGGTGATTCTCTACACGGAGGATGGTCCGGAATACAGTGAAGAAGGCGCTCAGAAGGTGGCAAAGGAACTGGCGAAGAATTATTCCCAGGACGTGTACACGGTGGAGACGGAAGAAGGGGCGAAGAGCCTTATCAATTACGGAATCAAGAGCAGCGTGGATGAGAAGAAAACGGCGGAATCGATTCTGAAGGCTGCGAAGTCCAAAGAAAAAGGAATTTTGTATCTGAAAGCGTCCAATCAGGATTTAAGTACCCGGGTGGAGGTGAGCATCTCCGGTCAGAAGGTTTATTACGTTCAGAAGGGAAAGGTGAAGCTGAAGACGTCGGTGGTAACGGGAGGACCGAACCATGCGACCCCTCGGGGAATCTTCCGGCTAGCGTATAAGGAGCGCAATGTAACGCTGAAGGGATCCAACGGAGACGGAACGGATTATGCGTCTAAGGTAAGTTATTGGATGCCGTTCAACGGCGGCATCGGACTGCACGATGCGCCGTGGCGGAGCAGCTTCGGAGGCAGCATTTATCAGAGCGGCGGATCTCATGGCTGTGTCAATATGCCTCCGGCAAAGGCAAAGCAGCTGTTTGGATACATCGATGCGGGAACCCTGATATACGTGTATGACTGATAAAACCCGGTGACGGTGGTGACGGAAAGGAGTGCGGTATGAGGTCGGAGTATCCGCGCGGAATTCTGAAATTCGGAATTGCGGCGGCCATGATTGCGGTGGCCATGGTTTGCCGTTATCTGACTAAGACAGAGGATCTCAGCGACTTGGTGTGGAATGCCCTGTCGCTGCTTCGCACCGGAATTTACCTTTCGCTAATCTATATGTGGATGCTGTCCATTCGCTTTCGGATTCGTCAGAGTCAGGTTCGAAACTATCTGATGATGACCGGATTCCTGCTTCTGTTCTGGTTTGGATTGCGGACCTGCAAGTACAATTACGTGCACAGCATGAACGGCAGTTGCATCTGCTGGTACGGGTTCTATATCCCGATGGTACTCATTCCTCAGATGGCGGTTTTCGTTGCCTGTTGTCTGGGCAAAAGGGAGGATTACCGGATTCCGTGGGGATATCGCCTTCTGTACATTCCTTCCACCATCGCAATTGCTGTGGTTTTGACCAATTCCTTTCATCAAAAGGTGTTTATCTTTCCTCCGGGAGCGGAAAATCCGTTAGCGGATTACACCTATGGACCGGCGTACTACTGCGTCATCGGTTGGATTCTGGCGGAAGTGACACTGTTCTTTGCAATTTTATTTCTAAGGAGACACAGAAGTAAGCTGAGATGGCGAAACAGTATTGTATTCCTGCCGATTTTGGTGATGATTGGATATTCCATCCTCTATATTCGGAAGGCGCGCTTCATCTATTGGTTCGCGGGGGATATGACGGCCGCATTGACGGTAATGATACTGGCGACTTGGGAGCTCTGCATTGCGCTCTCCATTATCCCGTCCAACAGCAACCACGCCATGCTGTTCCGATATTCCACGGTGGGAGCCAAGATTACGGATTCGCAGCTGAATATCATCTACAGGTCCGAAGGGGCTCGGGTGCTCAACAAAAAAACGCTGTTGCAGGCACTGATTCGTCCCATTAACTTTGATAAATTTCGTTTGGCGGGAACGAAAATTCGAGGCGGATACGTATTCTGGAATGAGAATATTTCGGATGTTCGGAAAACGATGCAGGAACTGCAGAGCATTCGGGAGCAGTTGCGGGAGAAGAACCGGCTGTTGCAAAGCGAGGTGAAACTGCAGGAAGAAAAAGCGCGAATTAACGAACAGATTCGTTTGTACGATTCCATTCGGAGTGAAATCCACCCAAAGCTCAGTCAGTTGGAGACTCTGCTGGAACAGATGGATGTGGATTCCATTGAGGGGTGGATGCAAATCTGTGTGCTGGGAACCTATATTAAACGGAGGAGCAATCTAATTCTTCTGGGAGAGGAATCGGGTCAAATTCCGGTCCGAGAGCTGGAACTGTCCCTGCAGGAATCCATGGAGAATTTGAAATTATGTCGGGTTCCGGGAAATATGATTTGTCGAGGTGCCGGATATATCGATAAAGAAAATGCGGTGCGGTTATACGATGCGGCGGAATGGCTGTTGGAACAGGTTTGGAAGACCATTCGGGCGTTTATCATTACCGTGGCAATTCAAGACAACGCTGGGTATGTGGCGTTCAACGTAGACGGAACGCCGGACGTGCTGGGAGATGCGAAAACTGTTTTTATGGAAGAATTCGGTTTGCCTTGCGATATCCAGATTCAGGAGAGGGATATTCGGATTCGAGTGGAAGTGGGAACAGGAGGAACGGAACAATGAGTGGTTTCGGGGACTTCGGCACGATTGTTCAGTCGGTGGATTTGATTTTCATGTTTCTAAACTGGGCGACGAGCCTTTTCGTCGTAATCGGTGTATTGATGGCACGGGGAAAGCGGATGATGCGGGACTTGCTGATGGCACTGCTGCTCTTCGCCGTGGATTCCTGGTTTCTGCTGCTGTTTACCGGAGGCGTGGACATGGATTTTCCCAAGGCGTGGGTACTGATGCCGATTGTGCTGGCGGTTTTTATGAGCATGAAAACCGATCTCTACACCGCCCAATCCAGGAATCAGAAAATCAGCCGGTTCTCCATTCAGGAGAGTACCAATAAATTCCCAATCGGCTTGTGCTTCAGCCGACTGGATGGCCATCCCTATTTGGTGAATGCCCGGATGGATGAACTGAGCTATCGGATTGCCGATCAACCGGTGATGAATGCCAACGAATTCTTTGCTCAGGTGCAGGCGGGAAACCGGGAGGGCATTTGCCGAACGGAGAGAGACGGAATTCCCTTGCTGCGATTCCCGGATGGCCGCACATGGAGCTTTCAAAAGGAACTGTTGAAGACCGATGGGGAAGAGATTCTGCAGATTGTTGCAATCGATACCACGGAACTGGAGCTGCTTCTGGAGAAGCGGAGGAATGAGAACCGGAAATTAGAGGAAATCAATCACAGACTTCAGGAATACGGAACGTCGGTGGAATCTTTGGCGACGGCAAAGGAATGGCTGGATACGAAGATGCGGATTCATGACACAATCGGGCAGAATCTGATGGTAACTAAGTACCTGTTCTACGATAAGGGGGATGAGGCCCGGCGCGAAGCGATTCGCGAGAATTGGAAGAGAACGGTGAGAATGCTGCAGTACGACGAGGATGTGGTGGAACCGGATGACGGGATGAAGTACTTCCTGGATGCGGCCCGAAAAGTAGGCGTTGCGGTTCGTCTGGATGGGTCGATACCGAAAACACCGTCGGTTCGGGAGTTGATTGCCGCCAGCGGAATTCAAATGCTGACCAATGCGGTGCGCCATGCGGATGCCCGGGAACTGTGGGTGATTATCGAAGATGAACCCATGAATTACCGAATGCTTTTCTACAACGAGGTGAAGGAGGAAGCGAAGGTCGGTTCCGGCAACGTTGTTGAGGGCGGCGGCCTTTCGGGGCTTCGAAAGAAGGTGGAGGAACTGGGCGGAATAATGTCGGTTGCTTCCGGAGAATACTTCCAAGTTGAAATTATTATGCCAAAAGGAGGTCGCGACTATGTATAATGTAATGATTGTAGAAGACGATCCGATGGCGAGGCGCCTTCTGGAAATTATGGTAACTTCCGACGAGTCCTATCACTTGGCGGTATCGGTGGAAAGTGCTTCCGTTGCGGAAGTCTATTGCATGACGGAAGCCATCGATTTGATTCTGATGGATGTGTGCACCGCTCTCCATGCCAGCGGACTGGATGCAGCCATTAAGATTAAGAAGCTGTTTCCGCAGATTCGGATTATTATCATCACCAGCCTTCTGGAATGCAGTTTCATAGAACGCGCTCGAGAGGGCGGAGTGGACAGCTTCTGGTACAAAGATCCTTTTGAAAATAAACTGCTGGATATTATGAATCGGACTATGATGGGAGAATCCATCTACCCGGATCAAAGTCCTACTTCCAATATGGGACTAGCTACTAGCTCGGAGTTTACAGAAAGGGAATTGGATGTACTTCGGGAACTGATTAGCGGAGATACGGATGAGATGATTGCAGAGCGGTTGAACCTGTCGGTACATACCATAAAAAAACACGTAAAAAGCATGTTTCAGAAGACGGGCTGTACCACCCGAACTCAGCTTGCGGTGATGGCGCTGGAGAGCGGGATTGTGGTTCGCGGAATTTAGACAGAGAACGTCATAAAAATTAATTATAAGAATAATAAAAGGCGAGT
Organism: Mogibacterium kristiansenii; assembly: GCF_029224645.1. Lineage (NCBI taxonomy): Bacteria > Bacillati > Bacillota > Clostridia > Peptostreptococcales > Anaerovoracaceae > Mogibacterium > Mogibacterium kristiansenii. Next base: position 10,992 of record NZ_JAQXUZ010000002.1, on the reverse strand, counting down.
ACCTCAGCTCTCTTTAAAGCTGGAAGCACTCGCCTTTTCTCGTTTCTTGTTATGAAATTATTTTTCATCTTCCTGCAAGAGGGATTCTTCGAATCGATGATCCGATTCCTGTTCCTCCAACACCCGGTGGTATTCTTCAAAAATTGCGTCGCAAATTTTTTCGCGGGTCTTTGCAGTGAGGGGGTGAGCGATATCGCGGAAATCGCCATTTCCTAACCTCTTATTGGGCATGGCGATAAATTCGCCATTGCTTCCGTTGATGATCTTGATGTCGTGAACGACGAATTCGTTGTCGATTGTAATGGAAACGACGGCCTTCATCTTCTCATCATCGGTAATCTTTCGTATGCGTACGTCTGTAATTTTCATCAATAGCCTTCCTAATATGGATTGTTCCTACACGTTTTCCAACGATATTATATAACGACAGAACAAAAAAATCAATGGAATTCTAATCAGAGTGTTATATTTCTCAGTTCATTTTTTTAAAAGGGGTTTTAAAATGACAATTGAAAAAATGACCGGATTAAGGGGAGCCGTATTCTTGTATTACGGTGAAAAATACTCTATAATAATTCTGTATGATTCATCAGGAGGTGTGTTGATTGGAGAGCATTTCAAATTACAAAAGAATACATTGTCTCGGAATCGGCGGAATCGGACTTTCTGCGGTTGCCGAGATTCTACAGAATAACGGACATATCGTGTCCGGAACGGATTTAAATGAAACCGACGTGACCCGACATTTGGAAAGCGTGGGCATTCGCGTGGTGTATGAGCATCGTGCCGACAATGTGGACGGTGTGGATGCCGTCGTGTATTCCGCAGCGGTTTCGGCAGAGAAGCCGGAAATGGTTCGCGCGAAAGAACTGGGCATTCCATGTTTCAGCCGTGCAGAGGTTCTGGGAATGATTATGGAGCATTACAAGAACAGCGTGGCGATTTGTGGAACTCACGGAAAGACCACGGTAACATCCATGACTTCCCTGATTCTGCGGAACGCGAAGTACAAGCCGACGATTCTGGTTGGCGGAAATCTGGATGAGATTAACGGAAACGTGGAAATCGGGGAGAACGAGTACTTTGTCACAGAGGCCTGTGAGTACATGGACAGCTTCCTGCATCTGCGTCCTCGTATCGGGGTGCTGCTGAACATCGATTCCGATCATCTGGATTATTTCAAGAACATCAATAATATCAAGAAGTCCTTCCGTCAGTTCGTGGAGCAGATTCCGAAGGAGGGCGTGGTAATTGCCTTTGACGGAAATCCGTTTGTTCGGGACGTGCTTCAGGGTATGGAAAACCGAATTACCTATGGATATACGGAAAGCAGTGATTACTGCGCGGTGAACATTCAGTTCGATGATAACGGATTCCCGGAATACGACCTGCACTACAAGGGCGAGATGCTGTGCCACGTGCATCTCAGCGTGCCGGGCGAACACAACGTGCTGAATTCCATGGCCGCTTTTGCGACGGCACATTACCTTGGCGTGGATACGGAGGTCATTACGGACACCCTGCTTTCCTATCGAGGAACGCATCGCCGTTTTGATTTTACCGGCTATACTGAAATCGGTGCAAAAATAATCGACGATTATGCTCACCACCCGACGGAAATCAAGGCGACACTGAGTGCGGCAAAGAACATTCGCCACAACGATTTGTGGTGCATCTTCCAGCCTCACACGTACACCAGAACAAAAGCATTGTTCGATGATTTCGTGGATTCCTTCGGAATGGTGGATCATCTGATTATTACGGATATCTACGCTGCGAGGGAGAAGGATGTCTACAACGTATCTTCTCAGAAGCTGGAGGAGGCCATGCAGGAGAAACATCCGGATAAGGATATTCGATACATGGGCGATTTTGAAAGCATTGCAGAATATGTTGGTAAAAATGCCGGAAAAGATGATATCATTATTACGATGGGTGCCGGTGATGTCTACAAGATCGGAAAGATGCTGCGCACCGATGAGAGCAAAGGAGAATAGATGAATTTTGAAGAGTATCGTTCCCGGGAAAGCGAGCGAATTCAGGCGAACCGGAAACGTATGGAAGAAGACGGAGTCATTTTTCAAGATATTTACAACGCGTATATCGACGACTCTGTGGTAATTGAAGAAGGAGCTTTTATCGCCTGCAATGTTACCCTGAAAGGAAATACTGTAATCCATCGGGAGGCATTTATCGGACAGTCCTCTTACCTGGAGAATGCAGAAATCGGTGCCGGAACGAAGGTTCAGACCTCATACATTCTGGACAGTAAGGTGGGAGAGAACACCACGGTGGGACCTTTTGCCTATATTCGTCCGGGAAGCGTAATCGGCAATGAATGTAAGGTGGGCGACTTCGTGGAAGTGAAGAATTCCACTTTCGGCGACGGGAGCAAATCCTCTCATTTAACCTATATCGGTGATGCGGATGTCGGAAAGAATGTAAATCTGGGTTGCGGCGTGGTATTCGTGAACTACGACGGCGCGAAGAAATATCGCTCAAAGGTGGGAGATGACAGCTTTATCGGCTGCAATTCGAACCTGGTTGCACCGGTAAACGTGGGCGACGGTGTCTATGTGGCAGCGGCAACCACCATAACGGAAGACGTTCCTTCCGATGCGCTTTGCATTGGACGCGTTCGCGCGGAGAATAAAGAAGGCTGGGTATCCAAGAGAAAGATTCTCAAGAAGGACCAGTAGGACAATCGTTACTTAATTTTTTATTTCTAATATATGCTTAGGGGGTATATACACATGGAAACAAAGGCTTTTTCCAACATGAAACTTTTCGCATGCAACTCGCATCCGGAGTTGGCAAAGGAAATTGCAGATCTGATGGGCGTAGAACTGGGAAAGGCAACCGTTAGCAAGTTCAGCGACGGTGAGATTTCTGTCAGCATCTGGGAGTCCGTTCGTGACAAGGATGTATTCATCATTCAGTCTACCGGAAATCCGGTAAACGACAATCTGATGGAACTCCTGATCATGGTGGATGCCATGAAGAGAGCGTCTGCAGGCAGCATCAATGCGGTAATTCCGTATTACGGTTATGCTCGTCAGGACAGAAAAGCAAAGGCCAGAGATCCGATTACGGCAAAGCTGGTGGCAGACCTGCTGGTAGCAGCCGGTGTGGACCGGGTGATCACCATGGATCTTCACGCAAACCAGATTCAGGGATATTTCGACATTCCGGTAGACCATATGATCGGACTGCCGACTCTGACGGAATACTTCATTAAGAAGGAGATGGAAGACGTCGTTATCGTATCTCCGGACCACGGAAGCGTACCGAGAGCAAGAAACATGGCAGAGCGCATGAACTGCCCGATTGCGATCGTGGACAAGAGAAGACCGGAGCCGAACAAGAGCGAAATCATGAACATCATCGGAGATATCAAGGGTAAGAACTGTATCATTCTCGATGATATGATCGATACCGCAGGAACCATCACCAATGCGGCAAATGCCATCAAGGACATGGGCGCAAAAGAAGTATACGCATGTGCTACCCACGGCGTACTGTCCGGTCCGGCTATCGAGAGATTGGAAAAAAGTGCGATTAAGGAACTGGTAATTCTGAACACATTGCCGATTCCGGAAGAGAAGAAAATTGACAAGATGACCATTCTCTCCGCTGCACCGATTTTCGCTGAAACGATTTCCAGAGTATATACGCACGGTTCTGTCAGTGCAATGTTTAACTAATCCATGTATATCATTGTAGGACTAGGTAATCCGGGCTCAAAGTATGAGAACACAAGACACAATATGGGGTTCAAGGCCATCGATGCCATGGCATCGGAATTCGGAATTGATGTGAATCGGGCCAAATTCAAAGGCTTAATCGGAGAGGGACGCATCGGAAGCGAAAAGGTAATTTTACTGAAGCCTCAGACCTATATGAACCTCAGCGGGCAGTCGGTTCGGGAGATTATGAATTTCTATAAAATCCCGGAAGAGAATTTAATCGTAATTTACGATGATTTCGATCTGCCCATCGGGTCGATTCGTGTTCGAAAAAGCGGCGGTCCCGGAACACATAATGGAATGAAGTCCGTGATTCAGGAACTGGGATCTCGGAAATTCCCCCGGGTTCGGGTGGGAATCGGCAGCAGTGACGGTTCCACCATCCAATTTGTCATTGGAAAAGTGGGGAAGGATGAACAGCAAATTCTGAACGAAGCGGCAGAGGCAGCAGCATCTGCGGCAGCGGATATTATTCGCATTGGAATTGAAAATGCGATGAACATCCATAATACAAGAAAGAGCGAAAAAAAGGATGATCATTAACTTCACAGGGGTAAGCGGCAGTCGTGTCGCTTACCTCGCTTCCAAAGAAATAAAGAATTACAACTCAACATTAATCGTGGTATCTTCCGGCCTTGTTGCGGACAGGCTCAGGGAAGATATTTCTTTTTTTGTACCCGATATTTCGGTTCAGGCACTTCCGGAAAAAGAAGATTTTCATTTTCTCTACGAAGCCCGAGACAAGGACGAATTGGTGCGGCGAATTCGCGGCATGGAGTCATTGGTGGGAACTTCCCACGATGTTGTTATCGTGCCGATTTCCGCCTTGCTTCCGCCGGTGGATGAAAAAGCGCATTTTCTGAAGTATCGGCGAATGCTCCGGCTGGGGGATGAGGTGGATCCGGATGAGCTGAAGAACTTTCTGGTTCAAGCCGGATACGAGTACAACAGCGTTACCTCCGCCCCCGGAGAATTCAGCGGACGAGGCGATATCATTGATGTATATTCCCCTTCCATGGAGAACCCGGTGCGAATCGAATTCTTCGATACGGAAATCGACTCCCTGCGAACTTTCGATTCCGTTTCCCAGCGATCCGTAGAGTCCATTTCGCAATTCCAAATCGTCCCGGCGGTGGAATTCATGCCGGAACCGGAAGCGGTGGAGAAAGCCTTAGTGCGGATTGAAAAAGAGTACCGGAAGCGAATTGACGAGCTGAAGGAGCAGCGGGAAAAAGAAAATCTGAAAGACGGCCGAATCGAACGGTATGAAGAGGAGTTGGGCCGCGTCCGAGAGATGTTCCGCAACCGCACCAACCTGCCGATTTTTTCGGAATACATATCCTATTTTGATGTGCCGGAAACCCGGATGTGGAACTATATGGACAACGGTTTGGTGCTGGTGTACGACCCGGCCCGAATCGGAGAAGCCATTCCGGAATATCAGGACAAGGATTCCTTCCTTCGGATGTACCGGGAGTGTGAGAATATTCGGATTACCACTCCTTTTCCGGAGCGTATCGAAGGCGTGGACCGGCTGGATGAAATTCAAAATATTGAAAGCCGTCCGGTGGCACCCTTTAACGGACAGCTGCAGATGCTGGCCTCCTCTGTCAAGGGGTATCTGAAGAAGGGCTATGAAGTGCACCTGGTGTCCTCCACGGAAGAACGGGGAGCTCGGCTGCGGGAATACCTGGACGAAGGGGGCATTCACGGAAATCTTTTATACGATACCGGAAACTTAAGCGCCGGACTAATTCTGGAAGAAGAACGATTATGTTATATTTCGGAAAATGATATTTTTCCGGGACAGAAGAAAGCCCTTCGCCGAAAGAAAAAGAAATCTCCGTCTATCGATTTCTCGGATCTTCAGAAGGGCGATTTCGTGGTACACGAGGTTCACGGAATCGGTCGATTCGAAGGAATCAAGACGCTGGAGACGGACGGAGAAGCGAAGGATTATCTGAAAATTCATTACGCCGGATCGGATGTGTTGTACATTCCGACGGAGCAGCTGGATATCATTCAGCGGTATATCGGAAATGAAGGAAATGCACCGCGCCTGTCGAAGCTTTCCGGCGGAGAATGGCGGCGTACCCGGGATCGGGTTCGAAAATCCGTCATGGAAATTGCGGAGGATCTAGTGAAACTCTATGCGGAGCGGGAAGCGGCCGGTGGATATGCCTTTTCCAAAGACACGGTGTGGCAGCGGGAATTCGAGGATGATTTTCCGTACACGGAAACGGAAGATCAGCTGCAGGCCATTGCGGAAATCAAGGAAGATATGGAGAAACCGCTGCCGATGGATCGCCTGCTTTGCGGTGATGTGGGGTACGGAAAGACGGAAGTGGCGGCTCGGGCGATTTTCAAGTGCATTTCCGAAGGACGTCAGGCGGTTCTGCTGGCACCCACCACTTTGTTGGCGGATCAGCATTACCATACCCTAAAGGCGCGTTTTGAGAAATTCCCTTTTGAAATTGAAATGCTCTCCCGTTTCCGAACGGATGCGGAACAGACGAAGATTATCGAAAAGCTGAAAAAAGGAACCTTGGATCTGGTCATCGGAACTCACCGAGTGCTGTCCGATGATGTGAAGTACAAGGATTTGGGATTGCTGGTCATCGATGAAGAGCAGCGCTTCGGCGTGAAGCACAAGGAAAAAATCAAGATGCTGCGGAAGAACATCGATGTACTGACCCTGTCGGCCACACCGATTCCGCGGACGCTGAACATGTCTTTAACCGGAATTAAGAATATCAGCACCATCGAGGAACCGCCGCAGGATCGTCTTCCGGTGCAGACTTACGTGACGCCGGAAGATGAAACCCTGATTCAGGAAGTCATCGAACGGGAACTGAACCGAAACGGTCAGGTGTTCGTCATCTACAATCGGATTAAAGGCATTCGAAAAGTGGCGGAGACCATTCAGGAATTGGTGCCTCAGGCACGGGTTGGCGTCGGTCACGGACGGCTGGATGAGCGAAGCTTGGAGAACGTGATGGTGGATTTCGTGGAGCATCGTACGGACGTACTGGTATCCACCACGATTATCGAAACGGGAATCGACATTCCAAATGCCAACACCATCATCATCCTGGATGCGGACCGAATGGGTCTGTCTCAGCTGTATCAGCTCCGAGGCCGCGTAGGCCGATCCGATACCCTGGCGTACGCATATCTGACCTATAAGCCGGAGAAGGTCCTTACGGAGATTGCCCGGAAACGATTGGCGGCCATTCGGGAATTCACGGAATTCGGTGCGGGCTTCAAGTTGGCCATGCGAGATCTGGAACTTCGCGGTGCCGGAAACGTGCTGGGAGAAGCGCAGCACGGTCACATTGAAGGTATCGGATACGAGCTGTACTGCAAGGAAATCGAACGGGCGGTCAGCCGCTTGAAAGGGGAGGATGTGACCGAAAGCCGTTCGGAGAGCACCTTGGAGTTCAACGTACCGGCACGGATTCCGAAGCAGTATATCGGAGACGAAACCCTCAAGCTTCAGGCGTACAAAAAGATTGCCCAGATTGAGACGGAAGAAGATGCAGATGATGTAATGGAAGAGATGATGGATCGGTATGGAGATATGCCGGAGGTCATGGTGAATCTGATTCGGATTGCGGAAATCCGAAGCGCATCGGAACGCCTGGGTATTGAAATCCTGAAACAACTGGGTAATCGGGTGCAGATCACATTCTACGAAACGAACCGCATAACGGCCTACGGGCTTGTTATGGCCACTCAGGCGCTGGGGAAAAAATTGACGATTCAGAGCGGAAAAATACCGTCGCTGAGCCTGTTCGTGGGTACGAACGACGTGTTAAAGCAGGTGTTAACGCTTCTTCGAATTCTGCAGAAAAAAGAACCGGAAGAGCAAAAGGAGGAACTCAGATGATTTTTGAAAAAATTGGATTGATCGATTCGTCATTTCAGTATCAGTCGGATATGACCGTTGTAACCAAAGGTAATCGGATTGTCTATATCGGTTCCGAAAAACCTTCGGAGGAAATCACCCGTGAAGGCGGCCCGGTCTATGACGGAACGGGAAAAGTACTTTTGCCGGGATTCTACAATGCCCACGGCCATTCCCCCATGTGTTTGATGCGAGGCTATGGAGAGAACCTTCCGCTGGATGAGTGGCTGAACAACCGGATTTTCCCTTTTGAGGCGAAGTTGTACCGCAAGGGCGTGTATTGGAGCACCCTCCTGACCATGGCAGAATCCATCCGTTACGGCATCGTTTCCACCTCGGATATGTATATGTTCTGCGATGATATGATTCGCAGCATTTCGGAAAGCGGAATGAAGAGCAACATCTGCCATTCCGTAACGAATTTCACCGGAGCGGCGCCGGAAAAGAATCCTTCCTTCAAGAACATGAAGGATTTGATTCTCATGTACGACGGATTTGAAGATGGTCGGATTCACACCGATGCCTGCCTTCATGCAGAATACACGAACGATGAGCAGACCGTTCGGGCGGTGGCGGAAGTTGCCCGGGAGTTCGGCGTTCCGATTCAGGTGCACGTGTCGGAAACGGAGAAAGAGACGCGGGAATGCATGGAGCGCCACGGCGGACGCACCCCGGTAAAATACCTGTCGGACATGGGATTCTTCGATTCTCCGGTGACGGCGGCCCATTGCGTGTGGCTGAACGACGAGGATCGGCAGATTCTGGCAGAGGGAAAAGCCACGGTTGCGGTGAATGCCACCAGCAATCTGAAACTGGGCAGCGGAATTTGCGACACGCCAAAACTCCTGAAGGCGGGGGTGTCGCTTGCTCTCGGTACCGACAGCGTTGCCAGCAACAACAATCTGGACTTCTTCGAAGAGATGAAGCTCTTCGCCCTTCTGGAAAAAATAAAAGGCGGCGCGGATACCATCGTCCGGCCGGAAGATGTGCTGTATGCGGCCACCAGAGCCGGCGCCCTGTCTCAGGGTCGGGAGGATTGCGGCCTGATTCAGGAAGGATTCAAGGCGGACCTGATTGTGGTGGATGCGGATGTGCCGAACATGCAGCCGGTGCACAGCATGCTGAACAACCTTGTGTACTCCGCGTCCGGCAAAGATGTGCGGCTCACCATGGTGGATGGAAAGGTGCTGTATCAGGATGGAGAATATACCACCATTGACTTGGAAAAGGTAATGACGGAAACCGATAACGCTCGGAAAAAGATACTGAACAGCCTGAATCGGTAGACCGAGCCAAACGAATCTTTTTTTACCGGAAAAAGAATAGGAGAAAAAATGCGACTGGATAAATTTTTGAAGATTTCTAGAATTATAAAAAGAAGAACGGTAGCGAAGGAAGCCTGCGAGCAGGGCCGCGTTCAGGTGAACGGAAAAGTGGCCAAGCCGGGGGTGGAAGTGAAGGTGGACGACCTTATCACGGTAACCTTTGGAACCAGCGAATTGACGGTACAGGTCAAAAAACTAACCGAGTCCTGCAAGAAACAGGACTCGGAAGGGATGTACGAAATAATCAGCTAAATGCCCTTTAAGCTGCCGGTCGGTAAATTTGCCGGGTTGCTTTGCTCAGCACGAGAATCAGTGCGGTGTCGATTGGCACGCAAAGGAGCTCTTTGACGAATCTGGCCGGCAGCATTGCCATGTAGCCTTTGCCCAGGATAATGGTGAGCCAGAAGGTATTCACCAGAAGATTGATGCCCAATACCACTGTGATGACGGCTGCAAGACTCGTTCCCACTGTCACCTTGCGTTTGTGCAGGAAAAGGCCGTAGATGATGCCTGTGAGGCAGGCGGAAACCGTGAAGCCCGGGAAGTAGGCGCCGGTTGGAAAAATGAGGCTTCCCAGAATGTCGGCCAGCGCGTAGGCGCCGCCGCCCCATATTGGACCGTAGTACATTGCGACGATTACCATCGGCAGAAAGCCGAAACTGATTCGGAGCATCGGCGTGCTGATGCCCACGAAGCGGGTCAAGATGACTTCCAGCGCAATGAGAATGGCGGTAATAACGAGCTTTTCAGTGTTTGTTCTTTTTCTTTCCATTAAAAAATCTCCTTAAGATTATAATAAAAGAAGTAACGTAAACTGCTGGTATTATAATCAGGAGATTCTATATTTCCTCTATAATATTTGCAGTAGTGGATGCAATATCAAACCGCAACATGTCGTTTTCGGTCACAGACAACATCCCATTCTGTGAAACTTAACGCTTGATATTTACTCTACCGTCCTCGAATATACCACAAAAGGTACAATGGAACAACCGCAAAATTGCATTTTCGAAAATCTCGATTTTTCTCGATTTTTTAGGGATATGATTTTATCCTCTTTCGTATTAGAATGAAAATACTTCATGAAGCAGGAAAAGAGAGTGTAGAGTGATGATATTCCAGGGGGGAGAAATATGGAAAAAGACGGTAATGGAAGCAAGGACGTAATCCCGATTATAACGAAAGAGCGATACTGCAAGATAAAGGTGGATGAAATTGAATTCATCGAACAGATTGAGAGCATGCTCCATATCATGACTATTGAGCATCAGGAGTACATCTTCCGGGGAAAAATAGAGGACATTGTGCCGATTATTTCCGGGAAAAGCTTCTATCGGGTGATGAAGAAGCTGGTGGTGAATTTTGATAATGTACAGAACATGGGTAAAAGCACTATGAATTTCGTCTCCGGCATTACGTACGGAATCGGACGGAACAATTTTCTGAAGGCTCGGCGGGCATATAAAAACTATCTGTATGGGTATCCGCCGTTTCTGGGAAGGGAAGAACGTCACGGGAGCAATGTAGCGGAAACCTTTGAATATCAAGGTAGAGAGGAGGATATGGAGGAGGAATAAAATAAAATTAAAAAAGTTCTTGCTTTTTGGTTGCAGCAGCAGTATAATAAAAAAGCTCTCAGGAAAAATATTCATGAGAGAAGCGCTGAAAGGCTGAAACAAAACTTTTTAAAAAAAATTAAAAAGTGCTTGACAACGCCTTGAAGGTGCGATATACTAAATGAGCTGTTTCACTTGAGACAGCGAGAACCTTGAAAACTTCATAGTGCAGAACCGGTCAAAGACGGAACACATTTCGATGGAGATTCTGTCTAAGATCAGTATAAGAGACAAACGATGTACAAATGATTTTCGAATCATACACTGTAATCGGATGTCCCTGTACAATTCTAAACACAAACAATAATGATTCGGAAACGAGTCGAGACGCGAACGCGTCATCTTAAATCAGGATTGATTTGAACAGCGAAAGCTGAACAGATACTATTTTATAAAGA